>NZ_AXBW01000009.1:0-115981 GCF_000475355.1 Marinobacter sp. C1S70
TCTGCCGCGCAGACTCCTAGGCCACACCAAGCGGCGGGACAGGTTAAAGGTCGGGTAACTCCCCCTTATTCTGGGGTGAAGGTATGCCGCCAGCTTTACGCTGTCCGTGCTGCAATAACGGCACCCCCACGACTCGACCATGTGCTTAATGGGGTTGCAGGTATTACCCGCTCTAACCGTCTTTTGAGCATCAAACCAAGCGAAAGCAATTCGCGTGCTGTCGTGGCTTTCGTGGTAGAAGTAACGCGGATTCAGCGCCCCGCTGGCCAGTAGCTCGGCAATGGCCCACTCTATCCGGCTGTCAGTTGGTAAAGGGTAGTTACGCATGGGCCACCCCCTTTTCCATCAGCATCATGCAACGCGCCTTGAACTCCGGGAATTGCTGGAATAGCGCCTGCATGGCTTCAACATTCAGCCAATAATGTTTACAGCGTTGCGCCTTGCCTTCGTGGTCTGTACCCCAGTGAAAGGCCCGCTCAATAGGCCAGCCGGACAGGTACAGCTCACTGATACGGGTTCGATAATCCGTACAAGGGAACCCAGTCTGACGGTTGTAGTCGTACTGATCCCATTGGCCACCCTTCAGCATCAGAACCAATGCAGCGCGGGCGTGATGGGCCTGTTTGCCATTAGTCGGGAATGGCGGCGGGGTCTGATTTTGGTTACAATGTAACAGTTCGCTGTTTTGATTAGAGCCCTTCGCTACCTGCCCAGTAACGAGGGGTTTTTTGTTTGTAGTCATTATGCAGCTACCCCCCGCGATTCGAGCCAACTGGCCAGATCCGATTCCCACCAACCCACGCAACGCGGGGACAGTTGGATTTTGCAAGGGAACCCCGGTTGCTTTTGGTAGCGATACAGGGTGGCGCGGCTGATACCTAGCCAGAAGGCAACCTCAGAAGGTCGCAGCAGTTTATCCGTGGTGCGGTCTGTTGCCGCTGTCTGTTTTGCAGGCATTTGGAATGCTCCTGTTTCTGCCTGCCAGACTGCCAAATGGAATAACAAGATATATGCTTAGCACTATTCGTTATTTCACTTTCTCGGCTTCAACCCTTAGCATTTCGATTGTTGAGAAAGAAAAGCGTTAGGCTTAGTCTGGCGTTATGGATGGGCTGTTTTCTTTCAGTGGTTGCACACTGTTTGATTACGGCCCTTTCGTGTGCGTAAAATAAACTACGCACAGATAGTTTACCTTTGTCTCAGGTTTAACAACAAGGCTTTTTGCTACCTTTTGATCTAAGCCGCTCGCAATATTCCGCCCCTATATCGCCCCCGGCCATTCATTGCACTAACCGAAACAAAGCAACCAACTGAAATATAAGCCGTTTTCTATTCTCTGGAACCTGCAACAAATACAGCAGGCACAAAAAACCCCCAACTTGTGGGGGCTGCTTTATTCCTTTCCGTTATCGTTAGCTGGCCTGCCGCTTTGCTCCAATGCTGGCTACCTTGCCGGACTTCCACGACTCCGCCAGCGGTAGTTCCTCAAGATCCGCCAGCCGTTGCAGCTCGGCACCAAGTACCCGCCAGGCTTCCTTCATTTCTTCCCGTGGGTTGTGACGGTTATAAATCCGGGCCATGCGGTTGGGTTCAACGTGATTCAGACAACGCTCAATAATATGACCAGCAATACCCTGCTCCGCCATTATCGTGGCCCCGCTCCTGCGTAGGTCGTGGGGTGTCCATTTGCCCCGTGGTAGCTTCAGGGTGTCCGGCTTTTTGGTTCTGCCCTTGTACTGCGTTCCCTTCTCTTTCTGGCGATCTGAAATCTGTTTGGTGACGGTTTTCGGGTCAATATGGCCATTGCCACGGCTGGCGGGATATAGCCATTCAAAGCCACCTGTAAGCTCATGTAAGCGGGCAAAGTATTGCAGCGCATAATCCGACAGGTTGACCAGATGGGCCTTGCCGTTTTTGGCGTTCTCTGCCGGAATCCGCCACTCAGCCGCCACCAGATCCACTTCAGACCAACGCGCCTTCAGCAGTTCGCCAATCCGGCAGCAGGTGGCCACGCACAGATGAACAGCAATCTGACTCATTTCTGACAGACCGGACTCCGGCAACTTCTGGAATAAATCCGCCAGCTCATCGGGTACGGTTTCGTGGGTGTCTGGATCTTCGTATTCACACAGAACCCGCTCCCGCTCGGTATCACGGCCCCCAACATCATCACGGGTCAGAAGGGCCAGCGGGTTGGAGTCGATATAACTCCGGGTTACTGCAAACCCCATCATTTGCTTAGTCAAGGCCAGAACGACATTGGCGGCGCGGTTGTGGCCTTTCTCTAGCAATGGGTCTGCAACTTGGTGGAACTCAGCCACACCAAAACGGGACACTTCCAGCTCCCCGAACTTCGCCAGTATTTTGGATTCGATCCAACGGGATGCACTGGCCCCGCCATCCTTGTGGCCGTTCTTTGGGTTCTGTAGCTTCATTTTCTGCCAAGTCTTGAACAGATCCGTCATTGTCACACGGCTTAACCGCTCCTGCTCCCGCTGGGCTTCCTCTGCCTTCCTCTGCTCCGCTCTGGCCTGCTTTTCGGCTACGGGGTCACTACCCTGCCGGATAGCGGCCCGCATATCTTCCGCCAGCTTTCTGGCGGCATTGGTTCCGGTTCCATCGTCAAACGATGCAATGGTGGTTTTCCTGTCCTTCCACTGCGCCCCCATTTTAACGGTATAGCGCAACTGCCAGACTTTCTTCCCGCCTTTGGTCAGACGGAATACCAGCCCCGGCACCTTGGAATCCTTAACGTACTGATCCTTTCCGGCTGGCTTCAGCTTGGTTATCTGCTGATCGGCTGTTGTGGCGTTCTTTGGTAATTCACTCATGCCCGGCGCTCCTTTCTCACTTCCGCCCCCAGCTCTGGGGACGGATTGGGGACGGATAAAACCCTGGGGGCGGGTTGGGGGCGTAAAACCCAACCCGTAACAACTTGAGACAAAGTGAACCACAGAAAGGGGGTTAAATCTAGTATTTTCGGGGCTTTGCGAGGGGTGGCGGTTTACTTTTCGGGGGCTTTTGCGTTGTCCTGAAACAGTCTATTAGCTGCATGGGGTGCAAGGGGTCGTAGGTTCAAATCCTACCGTCCCGACCAGAATTCCCTACACAAAGCCCGGGCCGAAAGGTCCGGGCTTTGTCGTTCTATCAGGCAGCGACCGCCTGCCCACGCTTCTCCCAGGGGTATTCCCGAATCGGCAGGTGAATCAGTGCCGACAACGCCCCGACACCTACACCGATCCACCACACCAGCGTGTAGTTGTGGTAGAGGTCGTACAGGGCTCCACCCAGCCAGACACCAAGAAAGCCGCCAAGCTGGTGCGAAAAGAATACCAGGCCATAGAGCGTGCCCATGTACTTCAAGCCGTAGATGTGCGCAACCAGGCCGGAAGTCAGCGGTACCGTCGCCAACCACAACGAACCCATTGCCACCGAGAAGAGCACCACGCTTTCAGGAGTAATGGGCGCCATGATAAAGGCGGCAGAGACGATTGTCCGTAACAGGTAAATCGTCGCCAGAAGGTACTTGCGCGAGTATCGGTTACCCAACCAGCCGGCCATCAGTGTGCCACCGATATTGAACAGACCGATCAGGGCAATGGAGATGGCGCCGAGCCCGGACGCTGACGTTACCCCCAGCACGTAGATCAGGCTGTCCGGCGTAATTGGCCCACACATTTCCGTAATAAACGCCGGAAAATGCGCGGTGATGAACGCCAGTTGGTACCCGCACGAGAAAAAGCCGATAAAAATGAACAGAAACGAGGGGTCTTTCACCGCTCGCTTCAGCACCACTCCCATCGGTTCATCGGTCGAGACCGAGGGTGCCGCCTTGGGTGCCCGCATGAACAGAAGGGCAAGCATCGACACCGTAATGAAACCGGCCAGCACCATGAACACGCTTTGCCAGGGCATCTGGCTCAGCAGCGCCTGCGCGACGGGCGGGCCAATGATCTGCCCTGCAGAACCGGCTGCGGTTGCAATGCCCAGCGCCATGGAGCGATGCTTTTCCGGGGCAGAGCGCCCTACGACAGCGAGAATGACCCCGAATCCGGTTCCGGCAATCCCGAACCCAACCAGCATCTCCAGGAACTGGTGCTGGCCCGGGGTAATGGCGAATGCCGAGGCAACCAGCCCGACCACGTAACAGATACCGCCCACCAGGATAGCTTTGCGATCACCGTAGCGTTCGGCAAAGGCACCAAAGATGGGTTGCCCGATGCCCCAGAACAGGTTCTGAATGGCGATGGCCAGAGAAAACGACTCCCTTGGCCAGGCAAATTCCAGGGCAATCGGCAGTTGAAACAGACCGAACGAGGCCCGCACGGAAAAACCAACCAGAATAATGATACAACCTGCGACAAGTACAGGGTTGATCAGTCGATCATAGGTGCCGGAGGCCGTGCCAGACATGGTTACAGATTCCCGGAGCTGAACAGTCGGTGCGCCAGAATAAGCGCGAAGCCAATCAGTATACCTGAAGCAGCGAAAGCCAGGGTAAAGCCGCTCAGTTCAAGTAGCAGGCCAAAGAACAGGGGCGCCAGAAAGTGCACCGCCCGGTTTGCCATCAAACGCATACCCAATGCCCCTGCACGCCGCTCACGTTCCACAGATTCCGCCAGGATCACCATGGATAAAGGCTGGGTAAGGCCGGAACCGATACCGACCAGCATGGCCAGGGCAGCCATCAGCAGCAACTGCTCAGACGCCCCCAGAAAAGCCAAGCCAGCGGCAAGGGTACCGAGCGAGAGTAACACTGTCGGCACGCGGCCTCCGGCAAGTGCAATAATGCGCGCCATAAACGGCCGAACCAGCATGGAAACACCGGCTCGAAGACTGACCAGAACTCCGATTATCAACGGGCTGATGGCCAGGCTCTCCAGGTACACTGGCAAATAGCTTCCGTAGACCCCGAGCGCGAACATCCCCAATACCGTGACCAGAATCGACAACTGCACCCCGCGGTTACTGCCGACAAGCTGCCATTGCGCCCGGAAGCCCGCCTGCTGTCGGGTAACATGAATACGTTCCCTCGCCTGCCCGGTCAGGCGGAGTGTTACAACGCCCGAGACCAGCGCAAACAGAGCCATCACAAGGAACACGTACTCGGTATCGGAAGACTTCAGCACAACACCGGCCAACAGGGGGCCGATAAGCTGCCCGCCCGACAGCCAGGTGGCATACCAGCCAAAGTACTGCTCCAGCCTCGGCCCGGTGCCCAGGTTGGAAATGATGGTTTGGGCGGCCAGAACCATCTGGAGGTGAGCCAGCCCCACCAGCAACTGACCAGTCACGAGGCCCGCATAGCCATACCACGCATGCATCGACAACAAGCCTGCCACCATAATGCCCGCCCCGGCCAGCAGCGTGGCCCTGCCACCAAACCGGCTCACGATGCCGCCCAGGGGAATGGCCAGCACCAGCGGTAGCAGATACTGGGCGCTTAACACTGCACCCAGAACGAGCGGAGACGCGCCAAGTTGAAGACCATACACGGGCACTGCCACGATCAGCATTGAGTAGACGACAAAACACAGCGTCAGTGACAGACAGACCGCGAAGAAATTCTGCGAGGCCTCAGAGGCTCGCCCGGAAGGGTCGCGGTGGTAGGAATGGTTGCTTTGCAAGTGGATGCCCGATTCGAATGATGTAGCTAAAACGGGCTATGGTAACGCGAATGGCTCGCAACAGAAACGCGAGGAAAGGAAAAGCCGGGGGAAGCGATCCCCCGGCCCAAGCCGGCTTTATTCAGCCGACGCAATCAGGCTGGCGTTACCGCCGGCCGCTGTGGTGTCGATACACAGATGCCGCTCAATCACGTAGCGTTGATCCAGCTTGTGTTCTGTGATCACCGGCAACAGCGCGCCATCACGCTTACTCAGCGCCATGCGATACTGCTTGAGCAGCGGCTTCTCGGCTACGCTCACCACCGCTTCAAAGCCGGTCAGATGGCTCAGAGCGTCCGGATCAAGCATGCCATCGCTGGCAATAACCGGAAGTCCGGCCTTGATGGCATCGGCCAGTGCCTTCTCGGCGCCCGGTGCAATCACTACCACCTTGTTACCCTGCGACAGGGCGGTGCCGGCCTGCTCAACGGCAGACTCGGCGTCTGGACCAAGGCACAGCACCAGCCCGCGACCATGGCAGGACAGATGGTTCTGCTCGCCCGTCGGCCCCGGCATCTCCTCGTACCCTTCGTCCAGAGGCGCCGGCACCTTACCGAAGAAGGGCTCCAGCAACGCCTGACGACCTTCCGCTTCCGGTACCGCTGCTTTGGCCAGCTTGTCGATCAGCTTCTGGGCCTTGTCGGTACTGAACACCTTGTCACTGGACTGAGCAGGCTTTTCAACCACCTCACCCCGCAGGAAACGGCGCACGTATTGCGGGCCACCGGCTTTCGGCCCGGTACCAGACAGTCCCTCGCCACCGAATGGCTGGGAGCCGACGATGGCGCCGATCTGGTTACGGTTAACGTAGGTGTTGCCCACCTTGATACGACTGGCAATGTGCTCGATCCGGCGGTCAACGCGGCTATGAATACCGAAAGTCAGACCGTAGCCCTTGGCATTGACGGCATCAATCACCTTGTCGATGTCCTTGGCTTCAAACGTAGCCACGTGCAGAACCGGGCCGAAAATCTCCTCTTCCAGCTCTTCAATTCCGCTCACCTGAAGCACTGCCGGCGACACGAACAGGCCCGTCTCCGGTACGTTGAGTTTCTTGAGCAGTTTGCCTTGCTGCTCGAATTTCTGGCAATGGTCGGTAATCTTCTTGCGGGCATTTTCGTCGATCACCGGGCCCACATCGGTCGACAACTGCCACGGATCACCAATACCAAGTTCCTCCATGGCACCGTAGAGCATGTCCAGGAGATTATCGGCAATGTCCTTCTGTACATACAGCATGCGAAGTGCAGAACAGCGCTGACCGGCACTCTGGAAGGAGGATGCCAGCACGTCACGCACCACCTGCTCCGGCAACGCGGTGGAATCCACGATCATGGCGTTCAGGCCACCGGTTTCTGCCACCAGCGGTGCATCCGGCTCCATGTGTTCAGTCATGGCCTTGTTGATCCGCTGCGCCGTGGCGGTTGAACCCGTGAAACACACGCCGGTCACCCGGGCATCTGAGGTCAGTCCGGAACCCACGGTGGCGCCGGTACCAGGCAATAGCTGGATCGCAGCCCGGGGGATGCCCGCCTGATGCATCAGCTCCACGGCCCGGAAGGCCAGCAGCGAGGTTTGTTCTGCCGGCTTGGCCACCACCGCGTTACCGGCCGCCAGGTTCGCCAGAATCTGGCCAGTAAAGATCGCCAGCGGGAAGTTCCAGGGCGAGATGCAGCACATCACACCACGGGCTTCGCCGTCATTCTTGTAACGAATGCCTTCATTGGCATAGAACATGGCAAAATCCACGGCCTCACGAATCTCGGCCACGGCATCCAGCAGGGATTTGCCTGCTTCTCGGGTGGTCAACGCAAACAGCTCGTGCACATTCTCTTCGTAAAGGTCGCCGACCCTGCGAATCATGGCCGCACGCTCTTCCGCCGGTACCGAAGACCACTGTTTGAAGCCGTCCTGAGCGGCGTCCAGAGCTGACGAAATATCCACGTCTGAGGTATAGGTGATGTGACCGACCAGGTCGTCCGGGTTTGCAGGATTCCGTACCTCAACCACTTCGTCACTGACAGAATCCACGGCCAGTATCGGGCCACCTTTCCACTGATGGCTCTTGTAACGATTACGACCTTCATCAATCTCGGCCACCGTCACCGGATCCGTAATATCCCATCCTTTGGAGTTTCGACGCTGCTCACCAAAGATTTTCGACGGGTGGACAATCGCTTTGCTGGACAGGTTTTGGCCAAGGCCCACCACCACGTCAATAGGGTCTTTGGCGATTTCTTCCGGGGTGATGCTGGTATCCACAATCTGGTTAACAAAGGAACTGTTGGCACCGTTCTCCAGCAACCGGCGAACCAGGTAAGCCAGCAGGTCTTTGTGGGCGCCCACCGGCGCGTAGATCCGGCAAGGCACACCACTGTCCTCCAGAACCTGATCGTGCAGGGATTCGCCCATACCATGCAGGCGCTGGAATTCGAATTTATCCCGACTCAGATCCTTGGCCAGTTCCAGCACCGCTGACACCGAATGGGCATTGTGGGTGGCGAACTGCGGGTAGATACGGTCGGTCATACCCAGAAGCTTGCGAGCACCAGCCAGGTAAGCGACGTCGCTGCAGGCCTTGCGGGTGAATACCGGAAAGTCTGACAGGCCCATCACCTGGGCACGCTTGATCTCGGCATCCCAGTAAGCACCTTTAACCAGCCGCACCATGATGCGGCGATCCAGTTTTTCAGAAAGCGCATAGAGCCAGTCCAGGGTCTGCGAGGCACGCTTGCCGAACGCCTGGACCACAACACCAAAACCTTGCCAGTCTTTCAGTTCCGGGTCGGACAGGATGGCCTCAATCACATCCAGGGAAAGATCCAGACGATCCTGCTCTTCGGCATCAATATTGAAGCCCATGTTGGCCGCTGCTGCCTTTTTGGCGAGCTTGAGTGCCCGGGGCATGAGTTCATTCATCACCCGCTCTTTATGCCCGTACTCATAGCGTGCCAGCAGCGCCGACAGCTTCACCGAGATACCCGGATTCGTTCTTACATCGCCTTTGCAGCGCTTGCTGATGCTGTCAATGGCATCAGAGTACGCCTGGTAATAACGCTGAGCATCGGCATCGGTGCGCGCCGCTTCGCCCAGCATGTCATAGGAATAGGTATAGCCCCGCTCTTCCTGGGACTTGCCGCGGTCCTGCGCCTCTTCAATGGTACGACCCAGTACAAACTGGCGCCCCATTTCCTTCATGGCCTGGCCCGCCACGGTGCGCACAACCGGTTCGCCCAGGCGCTTGACCAGCTTACGCAAGGTATCACCCACACTCTGGCGCTCGGAATCTTTCAGCAGGTTGCTGGTCATCAGCAGCGCCAGGGTGGCCGAGTTGATCATTCCGGACTTGGCCTTGCCCACGTGAGCCCCCCAGTTGCCCGAGGTAATCTTGTCTTCGATCAGGTCCTGGATGGTGAGGTTGTCGGGAACCCGCAACAAAGCCTCCGCCAGGCACATAAGAGCCACCCCTTCTTTGGTGGTCAGCCCGTATTCGGCGAGAAACTTTTCCATGATGGTCGGGCGTGCGCTGTTGCGAACATCACGCACCAGCTCTGCCGCCCGGACCGAGATCGCCTTTCGGGTTTCATCCGACAACTGGGCCTCAGCAATCAGCCGGTGAATCACTTCATGTTCATCTGCCAGGTAGTTTGCACGGATCGCCTGGCGAATGTCGTTAAGTTCCGGTGCCACAGATTGCTGAAGACTCATGGTGTACCCTCCTGATTGTTTGAATACTGACCGCATTTTAGCGAAGCAGGTACATGCAATTAGCCTGTTCAGCATCACAATAGATTATTATTTTCCTTTTTTAGTACCCTAAAAATTATCTATAAGCCTGCACTTTCGCTAATATTGGACGTTTCGGCCTTTTAAAAAAATTCATCCACTATCTCAAAGGATAGCAGTCATGGCAGATCTCGACAGAATCGATCTTTCCATCATCCGGGAACTGCAGAAGAACGGCCGTATTACCGTGACAGACCTTGCTTCCCGGGTCGGTTTATCAAAGACTCCCTGTCAGGTACGAATGAAACGGCTGGAAGATCAGGGATACATTACCGGCTACAGCGCCATGGTGAATCAGACCAAGCTGGGGCTCTCTCATGTTGCGTTCGCCCAGGTCACCCTGAATGACACTAGCAGCAAGGCACTGGCGGCGTTCAATGAGGCCGTCCGGCAAATCTCCGCGGTGGAGCAGTGTCATATGATGGCGGCGAATTTCGACTATCTTCTGAAAATACGTACCCGCAACATGGCTGAATACCGCCAGGTTCTGGGAGAACAGATCTCCAGCCTGCCCCACGTACTCCAGACCAGCACTTTTGTCGTGATGGAAAACGTTAAAGACCGAGGACAGTAAGATGCGGATCGTTGTTGCCCCCGACTCTTTCAAGGAATGTCTCTCAGCGCAGCAAGTTGCCTCTGCCATCGCCCGTGGTTGGCGCAACGCTGCCCCGGAGGATGAGATTGTAGAAATCCCCCTCGCCGATGGGGGTGAAGGAACCACAGTGGCCCTGACAGAGGCTCTGGGCGGGCAACTGCATACGGTGGCCGTCACGGGCCCGCTGGGTGAGCATCTAGAGGCCCGCTTTGGCCTGGCCAATAACAACGAAACCGCCGTGATCGAGGTAGCTGAAGCCAGTGGCTTGCATTGTGTACCCGCCGGGGCCCGTGATGCGCTCCGGGCAACCAGCCGTGGTACTGGAGACTTGATTCTGGCAGCCCTGAAACACCGGCCGAAAACATTGATCATGGGCCTGGGAGGAAGCGCCACAACGGATGGCGGCGCTGGTATGTTACAGGCTCTGGGGGCGCGCCTGCTGGATAACCAGGGCGAGGAAATCGGGCCCGGCGGTGCGGGCCTGGCACGACTGGCCACGGCAGACCTTGAACCTGCCATTCGCAGACTCAACGGCATCCAGTTGATTGTGGCCTGTGATGTCACCAATCCGTTGCTGGGCCCGGAGGGAGCGGCAGCGGTTTTCGGGCCACAGAAAGGCGCCAATGAAGACGACGTTCGTCAGCTGGACGCCAGTCTTGCGCATTTTTCCCGTCTGGTTAAGGCGCAGGGGCTGGACATTGCCAGCTTTCCCGGCAGTGGCGCGGCCGGGGGTATCGGTGGCACGGTCAAGGGTATTCTGGGCGCCCGACTCCAACCGGGAATAGAGCTGGTGATGGAGGCCGTCAAACTGGAGCAGCATATCCGCAACGCGGATCTGGTGATCACCGCGGAAGGTGCCATCGATGCTCAAAGCGCCTTTGGAAAAACGCCGGCCGGGGTGTCCAGACTGGCACATGCCTGCGGTGTACCAGTGATTGGCCTGTGTGGAAAATTAGGGGCTGAACTGGCTCCGCTCCATAGCGTTGGGTTAACAGCGGCTTTCTCGATCACCCCCGCGCCCATCACCCTGACGGAAGCCTATGGCCGGGCAGAAGCGAACCTCGAGAAGTCTTCAGAACAGCTGGCGCGCCTGTCGCACAGTTTATCACGCCGGTGAAGCGGTTTTCCGTAATCCGGTGAGTTCTACCCGGCCGCGGGCCAACCGAACCTGGCCCCGGCGTTCGAGTTCTTTCAGCAGTCGGCTGACCACTTCCCTGGCCGTTCCCAGCTCCACGGCCAGCTCCTGATGGGTAATATTCAGTACACTCTGACCATCAGCCGCACGTGCCTGAAGCCACTCCGCCAGACGCTCATCCATACGGTGAAACGCTACTTCTTCAACCAACAACATCAGATCGTCAAGTCGACGGCCATAGGACTCCATAATCCCCAGCCGGAACTCTGCCGACTGATCCATCAGCCGATCGAACAATCCGCGCGGGATAATGGCGGCTTCTGCCTCATCTTCAACGATGGCTTCAGCCCGGTAGCCACGCCCCGTCATCAGACAGCCAATGGACAACGTGCAGATATCGTCAGCGCCCATACGGTAGAGCACGATGCTGTGGCCAGATGCTCCGGTCATCTGCACCTTGATACTGCCATCCAGCACCAGGGGAAGCCCCCGGCAATGTTCTCCGGCACTGAACAGCACCTGCCCGGGAGGGAAACGCATGGCCTGGAGACCCTCCAGGGCATCTTTGCGCAGGGAGTCGTGTAGTGTGTCGAGAATACTGTGCCTGGCCATTCCGCATTGCCTTGTATCGAAAGTCGTCTGCCTGTGTGACTTTATCACTGAACCCGACCAATAACAGGCCTATAGTCAAACCATCATCCGACATCACACAGGAGAGACCAAGATGACGGTAAACATGGGTTCCGCTGATCGTATTATTCGTGCCATCGTGGGTGTTGTCCTGCTGGCCCTGGTCTTTGTTGGCCCTCAGACACCCTGGGGCTGGATTGGCATTGTACCGCTGGCCACAGCACTGGTGGGTAACTGCCCTGCCTATTCCCTGCTCGGCATCAAGACCTGCAAAACAAAATAGGCCTGCAAGCTCCAGAAACACAAAGGCCAGAGCAGCTCGCGCCACTCTGGCCTTTTGTCGTTCTTCAATGCAGACAGGCTTACGGCTGCCTCAACGCACCGGCGTGTTCAGCACATCCAGCACTTCCTCAAGCTCGGTGATCATCTGACGGATCAACTGCTTGTACTGTGAGGTATCATCCTTCACTTCGCTGCTGTTGAGCTTCTGTTTGGCACCACCAATGGTGTAGCCCTGATCGTACAGCAGGCTGCGGATCTGGCGGATGGTGATCACATCCGCGCGTTGATAGTAACGGCGATTGCCCCGGCGCTTGACCGGCGACAGCTGCGGGAATTCCTGCTCCCAATAGCGCAACACATGCGCCTTGACCGCACATAGCTCGGCTACTTCACCAATGGTGAAATAACGCTTCCCCGGAATAACCGGGAGCTCATTGTTATGACTGGGTTCCAGCATACGCTTCTACTTTCTGCTTCAGTTTCTGACCTGGTCGAAACGTAACTACGCGCCGTGCACTGATGGGAATTTCCTCACCCGTTTTCGGGTTCCGTCCCGGTCGCTGCTTCTTGTCCCTGAGATCGAAGTTGCCGAAACCCGACAACTTCACCTGCTCGTTGTGGCTGAGTGCGCCTCTGATTTCGTCGAAGAAAGCTTCCACCATTTCCTTGGCTTCCCGCTTGTTAAGCCCCAACTCCTCGTACAAGCGCTCCGCCATGTCCGCTTTCGTCAAAGCCGCCATCTGTCAACTCCTCAGTGTTGCCCCCAACTCTTCTTTAAGGGCATCGATAACCCCGTTGAAGAGCGAATGCACTTCGTCCTCGTTAAGCGTGCGTTCAGGATGCTGCCAGAACAGGCTCAGAGCCAGGCTTCGGTTACCCTCACCCAGGCTTTCACCTTCATAGACATCAAACACACGCAACGCCGTGAGGTGCTCGCCAGCATGTTTACGGGCCACATGTTCTACCTGGGCGAACGCCACATCGCTCCCGATAATGATAGCCAAATCCCGGCGAACTTCCGGGAATTTTGAAATATCTTTGAAATTAGGCACATAACCGGCAACGATCGAATTCAAGAATAGCTCAAACATCAGGATCGTGCCATTAAGTTCAAGATTTTTCTGAACTTGTGGATGCAGTGCACCCAGCCAGCCCACATGCTCGCCATCCCTCAACAGTTCCGCCGTCTGGCCCGGATGCAGCGCAGGGTGCTGGCTGGCAATAAAATCAACCTCGATGCCAAGCAGTCGGAACAGGCTTTCCAATTCCCCTTTTACATCAAAGAAATCCGTGGTTCTGCGACCGTTTACCCAGTTTTCAGGATTCTGGTTACCAACCACCACCCCTGCCAGCATCGGCTGCTGACTGATGCCATCGGCATCCTGAACGAATCGCAAACCGGTCTCAAACAGGCGAATACGGGGCTGCTGCCGGTTCTGGTTGTAGCCCACGGTTTTAAGCAGGCCGCTCCACAGCGTCGTGCGCATCACCGAAAGATCCGACGAGATGGGATTGGCCAACGCAATCCCCTCACGTTCCGGATCCACGAGCTGTTGAACCCTGGGATCAACAAAGCTGTAGGTCACCGCTTCCTGGTAGCCCTGGGCGACGAAAAAGTTACGCACAGCAGACAGCGGCCGAACCGCTTCTTCCCGGGCCCGCAGCCCAAGCGAGCCGGTTGGCTCGGTGACCGGCAGATTGTTATAACCAAAAATGCGACCGACCTCTTCGATCAGGTCTTCTTCGATGGAAATATCCGGCCGGAAGCTGGGCACACTGATACGCCAGCCGTCTTTCAACAGCTTGTCGATGTGCAGGCCAAGCCGGCTGAGAATCTCTTCAACGGTAGTGCGGTCAATTCTAAGCCCCAACACATCCGCCAGGCGCTGCTCACGCAGATCAATCACCCGCGCCTTTGGCAGGTGTTCCTTGCTGGCCACTTCGACAATTTCGCCGGGCTCACCCCCGACAATAGCCATCAGCAGACCGGTTGCCCGCTCCATGGCATCCCGTGCCAGCTCATAATCCACGCCCCGCTCAAAACGGTGGGAGGCATCTGTATGCAAGCCATATTGACGAGCCTTGCCGGCCAGCGTGATCGGGTCAAAATAGGCGGATTCAAGCACCAGATCCCGGGTTTTCTCACTCACCCCGGAATGCTCGCCCCCCATCACACCGGCAATGGCCACTGGCTTCTCGTGGTCGGCAATCACCAGCGTTTCCGGAGTAAGCTCGACCTCCTGACCGTCCAGCAATACCAGCTTTTCGCCCGAGCCAGCCATACGCACAACAATCCCACCTTTGATCTCATCCCGGTCAAAGGCATGCATGGGCTGGCCCAGTTCCAGCATGACGTAGTTGGTGACATCCACCGCCGCATCAATGGAACGGATACCGGAACGACGCAGCTTCTCCTGCATCCAGAGCGGCGTTTCTGCCTGCAGATTGACGTTTCGCAGAACACGCCCCAGATAACGGGGGCAACCCTCAGGGGCTTCCACCCGGATATCAGGCACTTCCGAGTGCACCGCTTCCACGTGCGGAATGGAAGGCGCATTGGTGACCAGGCGGTTCAACACGCCCACTTCCCGGGCCAGGCCCTTGATGGACAGACAGTCGCTGCGATTCGGGGTCAGATCCACATCAATGGTGATGTCATTCAGCTTCAGATAGTCAACCACCGGCTGCCCAACCGGGGCATCCTCCGGGAGCTCCATCAGGCCGTCATGGTTATCTGACAAGCCCAGCTCGGATTCCGAACACAGCATACCCTCGGAGGGCTGACCCCGGAGCTTGGCTTTCTTGATCTTGAAATTGCCGGGCAGCACAGCGCCCACCTCGGCAAAAGGCACCTTCAGCCCGTCGCGAACATTGGGGGCACCACAGACCACCTGCACGGTCTGCTCGCCATTGCTCACCTGACATACCCGCAGCTTGTCGGCATCCGGATGGGGCGCAACGGAAATAACCTCACCCACAACCACGCCGGAAAATTCGCCAGCCACGGTCTCAAAGCCGTCGACTTCCAGCCCCGCCATGGTGATCTGGTCCATCAACTCCTGAGAGCCAATGTTCGGGTTTACCCACTCGCGCAGCCACTGTTCACTGAATTTCATTATCCTGGTCCTGTCCTGATTCGGTTGATTCTGAGCCTGTTACGCCAATTCCTGGTGTCGTATCAACGGAACTGACGAAGGAAACGCAGGTCGTTTTCGAAGAACATACGCAGGTCTTTTACTCCATAACGAAGCATGGCCAGGCGCTCGACACCCAGACCAAAAGCAAACCCGCGATATTCCTCGGAATCAATACCGCAATATTCGAACACTTTCGGATGCACCATGCCGCAGCCCATCACTTCCAGCCACTTGATGCTGCCATCCGGCTCACGTCCCCATTCAATATCCACTTCCGCCGATGGTTCGGTGAACGGGAAGTAGGAGGGACGGAAGCGAACTTTCAGATCCCGCTCAAAGAAAACCCTGAGGAATTCCTCCACCGTGCTTTTCAGGTCCGCGAAGCTGACATTCTTCTCCACCAGCAGACCTTCCACCTGATGGAACATAGGGGTGTGAGTCATATCGGAATCACAGCGATAGACCCGTCCGGGGCAGATCATGCGGAACGGTGGCTTGCCTGCCTCCATGGTCCGGATCTGTACCGGCGAGGTGTGGGTACGAAGCAAGGTACCCGGATTGAAATAGAAAGTATCGTGCATGGCACGAGCCGGGTGGTGCCCGGGAATATTCAGAGCTTCGAAGTTGTGGTAATCGTCTTCGATTTCAGGCCCCTGCTCTACGCTATAACCGGCACGGGCAAAGATTTCCTCAATGCGCTGCAGGGTGCGGGTTACCGGATGCAAACCACCCAGGTCCTGCCCCCTTCCCGGCAGTGTTACGTCAATGGATTCCGCCGCAAGCCTGGCTTCAATGGCCGCTTTCTCAAGATCTGCCCGCCGTGCGTTGATGGCTTGCTCCACCTGCCCCTTGGCTTCATTGATCTTCTGGCCGGCCGCAGGGCGCTCCTCCGCAGAGAGCTTGCCCAGAGTTTTTGCCTGCTGGGTAATCACACCCTTTTTGCCGAGGTATTCCACACGAATTTGATCAAGCGCCTGCAGGTTGTCGGCCTTTTCTACGGCATTCAACCCGTCCTGAACCAGTTGCTCCAGGTTTTCCATTGACCCTGCTCCAAACCAGAAATGGGGTAGGTTAAAACAAAAATAGGGGAAGAGCGTGCCCTTCCCCTATCAGAAGGCGCCGTCATGAAACATGGGGCGCCCGGATCGATCAGCAATCGATGAAAGAGCTTAAGCGATCACAGGGACGCTTTGGCCTTCTCAACAACAGCGGCAAACGCCTGCTGTTCGTTCATGGCCAGATCAGCCAGAACCTTACGATCGATTTCAACATTCGCCTTCTTCAGACCAGCGATCAGACGGCTGTAAGACAGACCGTTTGCACGGGCGCCAGCGTTGATACGGGCAATCCACAGAGCGCGGAATGCACGCTTACGGTTGCGACGGTCACGGTAGGCATACTGACCGGCCTTGATAACCGCTTGCTTGGCAACGCGGTAAACACGGCTACGGGCACCGTAGTAACCTTTGGCCTGATTGAGAATCTTCTTGTGACGACGACGTGCTACCACGCCACGCTTTACACGAGCCATACTTTAATCCTTCTACCTTTACTTTCTAAGGAATGATTCGCGCGGCTGAATCAGCACGCGGTCATGCGCTTGATAGACGCTACGTCCGACTTGGCGATGAGCTTGGTACCGCGCAGCTGACGCTTACGCTTCGGGCTCTTCTTGGTCAGGATGTGGCTGGTGAAGGACTGCTTGTGCTTGAAGCCAGTGGCGGTCTTCTTGAACCGCTTGGTAGCTCCGCTCTTGGTTTTCATCTTCGGCATTTTTAAAACTCCGCATTCTATTTTGGATAAACAATTGTGCCCCTGAACGACAAATCCCCCGCTAATGCGGGGGACCCGTCACGGGATCAGGTTCACTTCTTCTTGCGGGGTGCGATAACCATGGTCATCTGCCGGCCTTCCATTTTCGGCCGCATCTCAACCTGGGCTATTTCTGCCACATCTTCCTCAATCCGCTGCATGAGCTTCATACCAATTTCCTGGTGAGCCATCTCACGTCCACGGAACCGGATTGTGATCTTGCCGCGGTCCCCGTTCTCAAGGAAACGTACCAGGTTGCGTAGTTTGACCTGATAATCCCCTTCTTCCGTTCCTGGTCGGAACTTCAGCTCTTTGACCTGCGTCTGCTTCTGCTTTTTCTTGGCAGCCGCCTTGGCCTTTTTCTCTTCAAAGATCTTCTTGCCGTAGTCCATTATCTTACAGACGATCGGATCGGAATCCGTAACCTGCACCAGATCCAGGGTCGCCTCTTCCGCCATACGCAGGGCGTCTTCGATCGGAACAATCCCGACCTGATTGCCTTCGGCATCAATCAGTCGGACTTCAGTTGCGTCAATGTTCTCATTGATAGGCGCCTTGGGTGCGCGCCCACCCCGATTCGCTCGCTGTTTAATAATCAGATCTCCGTTTTGGTTCTACCTTTGCGCTCGACGTCCGCTGCAAGCAGCTTTTCAAAATCGTCGACCGACATGGTTCCCAGGTCTTCGCCCTTACGTGTCCGGACGGCAACGGCGTTGTTCTCGATTTCTTTATCGCCAACAACAACCAGATAGGGAACCTTATTTAGAGTATGCTCGCGGATTTTAAAGCCGATCTTCTCGTTTCTCAAGTCAGCATTAACCCGATAGCCTAAAGAATCCAGTTTTTTGGCCAGATTCTGACAGTAATCACGCTGTTTATCGGTAATATTCAGGACAGCAACCTGTGTCGGTGCCAGCCAGGTCGGGAAAGCACCCTCGTACTCCTCGATCAGGATACCGATGAAGCGCTCAAAGGAACCCAGTACAGCCCGATGCAGCATAACCGGCGTTTTGCGCTCGGAATTGTCGGCCACATACTGCGCCCCCAGACGACCCGGCATCGAGAAGTCGACCTGGATGGTACCACACTGCCATACCCGACCGAGGCAATCTTTCAGAGAAAATTCGATCTTCGGGCCGTAGAAGGCACCTTCGCCCGGCAACAGCTCCCAGTCAACCCCTTCACGGTTCAGCGCCTGCTCGAGCGCTGCCTCGGCTTTGTCCCAGACTTCGTCCGACCCTACCCGCTTTTCAGGGCGGGTGGACAGCTTGTAAAGAATTTCACTGAAGCCGAAGTCTGCATATATCTCGTGCAACATGGCAATAAATGCAGACACTTCTTCCTGGATAGCATCTTCCTCACAGAAGATATGGGCATCATCCTGGGTAAAACCACGCACCCGCATCAGGCCATGCAACGCGCCAGAAGCTTCATTCCGGTGACAGGAGCCAAACTCGGCCAGGCGCAGCGGCAGATCCTTGTAGCTCTTCAGCCCCTGATTAAACACCTGCACGTGACACGGACAGTTCATGGGCTTGATGGCGTAATCGTGCTTCTCGGACTCAGTGGTAAACATGTCATCCTTGAACTTGTCCCAGTGGCCGGACTTCTCCCACAGGGTCCGCGACACCACCTGAGGCGTCTTGATCTCCTTGTAGCCATGCTTGTGCTGCTGGGCACGCATGTACTGTTCCACCTCCTGATAGAGGGACCAGCCATCCGGATGCCAGAACACCATACCCGGGGCTTCTTCCTGCATGTGGAACAGGCCCAGCTTCTTGCCAATCTTGCGATGATCCCGTTTTTCGGCTTCTTCCAGGCGGTGCAGGTAGGCCTTGAGGTCTTTCTTGTTACCCCAGGCCGTACCGTAGATACGCTGCAACTGCTCATTGCTGGTATCGCCACGCCAATAGGCCCCGGCCACCTTGGTCAGCTTGAAGGCCTTGAGCTTACCGGTGCTGGGCACGTGAGGACCACGGCAAAGATCGATGAAGTCGCCCTGACGATAGAACGACAGGTCTTCCTCTCCCGGAATGTCTTCGATGATGCGAACCTTGTACTCCTCGCCCATCTCGTTAAACAGCTTGATCGCTTCGTCCCGGGACATAATGGAGCGGGATACCGGAAGATCCTGTTTCGCGAGTTCTTCCATACGCTTTTCAATGCGCGCCATGTCTTCATTGGTAAACGGGCGCTCATATTTGAAGTCGTAGTAGAAGCCGTTCTCGATTACCGGACCGATGGTGACCTGGGCGCCAGGGAACAGCTCCTGAACCGCCATGGCCATCAGGTGGGCAGTGGAGTGGCGAATAATATCCACGCCGTCTTCATCACGCTCCGTCACAATCGCCAGCTCTGTATCGTTTTCAATCAGGTGGCTGGTATCCACAAGCTTTCCGTTAACCTTTCCGGCCAGGGCCGCTTTGGCCAGGCCCGCGCCAATGTCTGCGGCAACGTCGTGTACGGTTACGGGTTCAGCAAAACTGCGATGACTGCCATCTGGCAGGGTAATGACGGGCATGTTTATCTCCTCGTGGTTTCTCAGCGGTGATCTATACCAAAGATCACTTGGTTGCCGGGCTGCGCGACACAAACCGCGAGCCGGATTTGAGGGCGAGTCTAACAGAAAAAAACCCGGCAGCAACGCCGGGTTTTTACGGAGCCGAAGCCAATCAGGCCGGCTGGGGTTGGGCCTCCTCCCGTGCCTTGCGCCTGAGCTGACCGAAAGCGACCAGACCCAACAGCAACAGTGCCGGGATAAACATCAACTCTTTCGGTGGCCGCTCCAGCTCAATCTGGACTGCATCAATGGTCCAGCCAAACTGGATACCGGCATCTTCCGCAGCACTGCCAAAGTTGACGAAATCCACCACCAGATCACCGCCCTGCTCTGACACTTCCAGGCCTGCACCCGCCAGGCGCTCCTGCGCGGTTTCACCTCCAGGGATCTCAAGCTCGACGTAGGTGGTGACATCACTGCCATCCAGCGCCATGCCTGATACCTTCAGCACCACCTCACCATCAGCAGGCACATCCGCCACGTATTCCATAACGGCGGTCCCCGGCCGCTCTTCGTTCGGCGGATAGATCATGTCCCACCAGAAACCGGGCCGGAACATGGTGAAGGTAATCAGCAACAACAACAGGGTTTCCCACTTCCGGCTCCGGGTGAACCAGAAGCCCTGGGTTGCCGCCGAGAACACCAGCATCGCCGTGACGGCGCTGAACACCGTAACCAGCAGATCAAACCAGCCAGTCAGACCAATCAACAACAGCTGCGTGTTGAAGATGAACATGAACGGCAGAATGGCGGTTCGAATATCGTAGGTAAAACCCTGGACACCCGTTCGGATCGGGTCTGCCCCTGAGATTGCGGCCGCCGCGTAGGCGGCCAGCCCCACGGGCGGCGTATCATCCGCCAGTATCCCGAAATAGAACACGAACAGGTGCACCGCAATCAGCGGAACAATCAGGCCATTCTGGGCCCCCAGGGTTACGATAACCGGAGCCATCAAGGTGGAAACCACAATGTAGTTGGCGGTTGTCGGCAACCCCATTCCCAGAATCAGACTGATCACAGCGGTGAAGATGAGCATCAGCAGCAGATTTCCGCCAGACAGGAATTCCACGAATTGGGTCATCACCAGGCCGATACCGGTCAGCGTCACCGTACCAACTACGATGCCGGCCGTCGCTGTCGCAACGCCGATACCCACCATGTTCCTGGCGCCGGTCGCCAGCGAATGGAACAAGTCACTGATGCCGCCAATGAATTCAGACATCAATCCGCCATGCTTGCGGAAAAATGCCTTCAGCGGCCGCTGGGTAATAACGATAAAGATCATGAACAAGGTTGCCCAGAAGGCAGACAGCTGGGGCGAAAAGCGTTCAACCGTCAGACACCAGACCAGCACCACCACCGGCAGCAGATAGTAGAGCCCGGTTTTAACCGTGGGCCCCACCTCCGGCAACTCGGTCATCTCTTTGTTGGGATCGTCTTCCTCCAGCTCCGGGAATCGGGTGGCGTATCCAACCAGTCCCGCATAGATCAGAACCAGAATTGGCCCGAGCACCCAGGGCGCAGCCTCACCCAGCACCCCTTTGGTCCAGCCAACCCCGTAATAAACCGCGAAGGTCAGTACGATCAGGCCAATCAGAATGACCACCCAGTTCAGCATGCGCTGGGCCAGGGTTGGACGATTCAGCCGCTCTACCCCTTCCATCTTAAGCTTGCAGGCTTCCAGATGAACGATGTAAATCAGGGCAACATAGGAAATCAGTGCCGGCAGAATGGCGTGCTTGATCACCTCGAGATAGGAAATCCCCACGTACTCGACCATCAGGAAGGCCGCGGCCCCCATGATTGGCGGGGTAAGCTGGCCGTTGGTGGACGCAGCCACTTCAACCGCACCGGCTTTGGTAGCCGGGAAACCGACCCGTTTCATCAGGGGAATGGTGAAGGTACCGGTGGTCACCACATTGGCGATAGAGGAGCCGGAAATCACGCCACTCAGGCCACTGGAAACCACCGCCGCCTTGGCCGGGCCTCCGCGCATATGCCCCAGCATGGCGTAAGCCACCTTGATAAAGTAGTTGCCGGCTCCCGCCCGCTCAAGCAAGGCACCGAACAACACAAACAGGAAAACAAAGCTGGTAGATACCCCAAGAGCAACCCCGAATACCCCCTCGGTTCCGAGCCATTGGTGGGAAGCCAGCTTGTTCAGGCTCACGCCTTTATGAGAAATCACATCCGGCATGTAAGGGCCGGCCAGTGAATAGGCAATAAAAACCGCCGCAACAACAGTCAGCGGGAGCCCAAGGGCCCTCCGGGTAGCTTCCAGCAGCAATACCAGGCCACCCAACGCCACCCAGAGATCCATGGTGGTTGGTGCCCCCGGCCTCTGCGAAAGAGCATCATAAAAAACATAAAGATAGGAAGCCGCAAATGCAGCAGCCAAAGCCAACACCCAGTCATATATGGGCACCTTGTTGGCATGCACCCCCTTGATCATCGGGAATGCCGAGAATGCTAGAAACACCGCAAACGCCAGATGGATTGAGCGCGCTTCGGTGGAATTGAATATTCCGAAATTCAGAATGAACGGCAGGGGTGATGCAATCCAGAGCTGGAACAACGACCAGCACACCGGAATGATGAACAGGATAACCGCTGCAGGCCCGGTCAGCGCCCGGCCTCCGGTTTCGGTCTGCAATACCTGTTCTACCTTGCTGGCATCCACACCCGCCCCGGTACCGGGGTCATTCTTTGCCATAGAATGTTCCTGTGATGGGAAATAACCTTACTGAATCAACAGAGCGGGCCTCAGCCCGCTCTGTTGATATTCCTGGCCGATCAGTCGATCAGGCCAGCCTCGCGATAGTACTTGGCCGCGCCCGGGTGCAGCGGCGCACTCAGGGCATCAGAGACCATTTCTTCTTTCTTCAGGTTGCCGAAGGCAGGGTGCAGACGCTTGAAGCTGTCGAAGTTCTCGAACACGGCCTTGACCACTTCGTACACGACATCTTCCGGAACGTCAGTTGAGGAAACGAACGTAGCAGCCACACCGAAGGTAGTTACATCTTCGTCGGAACCACGGTACATACCACCCGGAATCACTGCCTTACGGTAGTAGGGGTTTTCCTTGATCAACGCTTCCGTCGCCTTGTTGTCAACGGCAACAATTACACTGTCACAGGACGTGGTGGCTTCCTTGATGGCACCAGAGGGGTGGCCAACGGTGTAGAAGAAAGCGTCAATGTTGCCATCGCACAGCGCCTGGGACTGCTCGGCAGCCTTGATCTCAGCCGCCAGCGAGAACTTATCCATGGTCCAGCCCATTTCATCCATCAGCACTTCTGCTGTGGCGCGTTGGCCAGAACCCGGATTACCCACAGACACGCGCTTGCCTTCCAGGTCTTCAAAGGTCTTGATGCCGGAACCTTTGCTGGCAACCACGGTGAACGGCTCAGGGTGCAGAGAGAAGACCGCACGCAGCTTCTCGTTTTTGCCCGCATCTTCAAACTGGCTGGTGCCATTGTAGGCGTGGTATTGCCAGTCGGACTGGGCAACAGCCAGATCCAGCTCGCCCTGGCGAATGGCGTTCAGGTTGTAAACGGAGCCACCGGTACTCTCAACCGAGCAACGGATACCATGCTCCTTGCGATCCATATTCACCAGGCGACAGATAGCGCCACCCGCCGGATAATAAACGCCGGTAACACCACCGGTACCGATGGTCACGAAGCGCTGTTCCTGCGCGGAAACCGCAGAGGACGCGGCACCCAGGCTCACGGCGGCTGCAACGGCAAAAGCGGACGCTTTGAGTTTCAGTGTCATGTGTGCTCTTCCTTTTCTTGATAGTTATAGTCGATTACCCGCACGGGTATACGGGCAAACATCCGGTTCGTTCTAGAACATAGAACACTTCTGGCCATAAATAAAGGAAGGATTAGCACGCTAACCAGCTGACCTATCAACAAAAAAGCCCGCACAGGCGGGCTTTTTTGCTGGTTCAGGGCGATTTTCAGGACTTCGCAGCCCGTGCTTTCGCCAGCATCTTGTCCGGGCGAAGCAGGAATCTCGCCAGGGCCGGCAGCAGCCAAATTGCCCCTACCATGTTCCACAGGAACATGAAGAACAGCAGGAAGCCCATGTCCGCCTGGAACTTGATCGGAGAGAATATCCAGGTCACAACACCAAGACCCAGAGTCACACCGGTAAAGATAACCGCCTTACCGGTGGAGCGCAGGGTTTCATAGTACGCCTCCTGCAGCGTCTTACCCTCCAGCAGGAACTTTTCAAGTTTGCTGTAGATATAGATACCGTAGTCCACACCGATACCCACACCCAACGCAATCACCGGCAGCGTGGCCACCTTGATGCCGATACCGGACACCGCCATGATCGCCTCACACAGGATGGAGGTCAGGCCCAGCGGAATCACAATACAGGCCACAGCCCGGATGGAGCGGAAGGTCAGGAAGCAGAGCAAACTCACTACGCCATACACCAGCAGCAGCATCATGTCCTTGGCGTTCGAGATCACCTCGTTAGTCGCCGCTTCGATACCGGCGTTACCAGCTGCCAGCAGGAAGGTATGCTCTTCGTTGCTGTTGGCATCGGCGAACTGTTCGACCCGCTCGACTACCGTTTCCAGAGTTTCCGCCTTGTGATCTTCCAGGAACACCAGAACCGGCGTGAGGCTGCAGTTGGTATTAATCAAACCTGCCGGCGCGTCACGAATGGAGGCATTGATGATGGTCTGGTTGCGGGAAATCTCGTACCACTTCCAGTTACCCTCGTTCAGAGCCTTGGTAACCAGCTTGGAGACATCAGCCAGGGAGGCGGAGCTCTGCACACCCGGAGTGTTCTGCAGCTCCCACTGCAGACTGTCCATGGCCCGGAGTACGTTGTACTGGGTACATTGTTCTTCCGGGGTCTTCACCATCACCACAAGCACGTCTGCACTGGTGGAATAATTGTTGATGATGTAGGCGTTATCCTTGTTGTAGCGGGAATCCGGGCGCAATTCGGGCGCACCCTGGTCCAGGTCCCCCACTTTCAGGTCCTGCTTGTAGTACATGCCCAGCCCCAGGCCGATCACCGCGATCAGCAGGGAAATCGGCGCAACCCCCGGATGGGAGAAGTAGGACATGACCCGCCACTTGCGGTCCTGCTTTTCACCATGATTCTGAACATGCTGGACACCGCCTTTGGAGATGCCGATGTAAGACATGATCAGAACGTGCAGCACCAGGTTGGTGATAATGACGAACGCCACACCCAGACCGGCCGCCACAGCCAGATCACGAATAACGTCGATTTCAATAAACACCAACGTGAGGAAGCCGACAGCATCAGAAATCAGCGCCAGCATGCCCGGAATATAAAGAGCCCGGAACGCTAGACGTGCTGAGGTGACGGCATCGAAACCTTTGGCCGACTCAACCGCCATGGCATTAACGATCTGAACACCATGACTGATACCGATCGCGAACACCAGAAACGGCACCAGTACCGAGTATGGATCCAGGCCATAGCCCAGCAGCCGCAGGGCCCCCAACTGCCAGAACACGGCAATGATTGAGGTAAAGATCGGCACCAGGGTTCCGGCGATGCAGCGGGAATACCAGAACAGCAGCAGCGTGGTCAGCAGAATGGTAATGCCGGCAAACCAGGCAATGGAGCCGATGCCTTCAATCAGGTCCCCGACTTTCTTGGCGAAACCAACAATGTGGATATTGACGTTCGGATTCTGTGCTTCGTACTTCTCCCGGATCTTCTCTTCCAGCTCACGGGAGAATGCTGCGTAATCCAGAGCCTCGCCGGTTTCCGGATTTTTCTCATACAGTGGCGCATACACAATCGTGGATTTGAAGTTGTCTGAAATCAGACGGCCCACTTCGTTCGAACGCAATACGTTCTGGCGCAGCTGCTCCAGACTCTCCCGGGAGCCATCGTAGCCATCCGGAATCACAGTACCGCCCTGGAAGCCCTGCTCGGTAACCTCTACCCAGCGAACGTTCGATGTCCACAAGGTTTTCAGGCCGGAACGGTCCACCCCATTCAGATAGAACACCTCATCGGTGATCTGCTTGAGGGTTTCCATGTATTCGGCAGTAAAGATGTCGCCTTCTTCCACGGCAACCGCAATCCGGACAAAGTTACCCAGGTTGTCTAGGTCGTCCCGGTGATCCAGCATGTTGACGACGTACGGATGCTCCAGCGGAATCATCCGCTCAAAACTGGCATCCGGCTGGATCTTGATAGCGTTGTAGCCAAGAAACAGCGTCAGCACAAAAAAGGCGATCAGGATCAGCGCCCGGTTGTTGAAAAGTAAACGCTCAAGGAACGGTTCCGCCTTGGGCGTTGTCAGGTAATGTTCACCCCTGTCATGCATCGGGTCAGACATTAAAAAACCCCTCTATCCATTAATCCGTTGATGCCACACCAGGGCGTTAATTCAGGTTCCGGCCGCGAGCGTCGGTAATCTCAACACCGCCTTCGCCGACCAGCAATAGATTGGTTCCCGGCAATGGAACCACACCCATGACACCTTCCCGGTCATTGCGGAAGTAGGGGCGGAAGCTTTCACCATTGTTGGTGCTCATCAGCACTGCGCCGCCATTTCCCACCAGGGTAATGCGTCCATCCTCGGCCACCGCCGCGTTATTCAGGGTGGCGCCACCCTCATTGGGCACCATGGTCCAGCTGCGGCCAAGATCGGTCGACAGCAGAGTGTTGCCCCGCAAGCCGAACGCCAGCACCTCGTTCACCCGCCCGGTTCCGGTGACGCCAAACAGGGAGCCGTCGTAAGGGCTTTCCCGCTTCTCCCAGGATTCTCCGCCGTCAACAGATACGTGAATCTGACCAGCTTCACCGACCACCACCAGCGCGCCACCGGCTACCTCGGTAATGCTGTTGTAGTGGAAGTTGGTTGGGTTTTCGAGTTTCGGCGCCCAGTCTTCCCAGGTCTGCCCACCATCCTGGGTTCGCAGAATCATGCCATAGGCACCCACCACAAAACCGTGGTTCTCGTCTTCGAACCAGACATCAAGGAACGGGTTAACCGGCCCGATTTCCATATCTGCCTGGGTGTTTTCGAGGGCGAAGAACAGATCGTCAAGCGCCCACTCCAGGTCAGCCTTCTCTTCTTCCGGAGCCTGTTCAATGCGCTCTTCCAGCTCAGCAATCTGGTCTTCCTTGCTGGCAATCACCAGCTCGGCGGCCTGAATACCATCGAGCTGCAGCTCCCAGGTCTCCCCGGAATCGCTGGAATGCAGCACAACACCGCTGTGGCCAACCACCCAGCCATGCTGCTCGGTGCCAAAATCAACGGCGGTCAAGGTGACCGCCACCGGCACCTCGGCCTGCGTCCACGACTGGCCCTGATCGTCGGAATAGATTACGTGCCCACGCTCACCCACTGACACGATTCGATCGCCTGCGCGGGTTGCGTCGGTCAGTAGTGACTGGGGAGCCAGTTCTGTTGGCCTCGCCGGTGTCTCGATAATATCCGCGAGTGCAAATGCCGCTGGAGCTGCCAGTGCCATAGAGAGGCCAAGGCAGGCAGTTCCCAGTGTCTCGCACATGAACCTTTTAGCCATTCAGATTGCCTTTACGTTGGTTAAATCCTGATGCGCCTGCTGCACGACTGGCAGCAGCCTTCGCAAACAAACCGGCAGCCCCCTGGGCCGCCGGTCGACATCCTGCTTGTGGCCTCAGGCGCCGGATCAAACCGGCGCCGAAGCCTCAGCGTACGCTTCGCCTGCGCAAAGAAGCTGGCGAGAAGTACCGTGTGTTTGGTACATCATTGGTAAATACACGGGTATTCGGCTCTTCGGTATCCAGACCCAACACGTGATATCTACGGGCCTGGAGATCGTGATACACATCAAGCACCGTCCAAACTCCCGGCAACTCGTAGTAGTTCTTGGGAATACCCATGGTCACACGCCAGAGATTGCCGCGACCGTCATACTGGTCGAGCAATACGGTGTTCCAGCTGTCTTCATCCACATAGAAGCGACGCTTACCATAGATGTGACGCTCACCTTCCTTGAGGGTCGCTTCGACCACGTGCACGCGGTGCAGCTCCCAGCGGGTCAGATCAGGATTGAGGTGGGACATACCCAGAATTTCAGAGTAAGGCGTTCCCTTCTCACCGATTCGGTAGTTGTTGTAGGGAATGTAGATTTCCCGAACACCTTCGTAATCCCAGTTATAGCGGTCCATGGCACCGTTGAAGATATCGGTGTCATCAGCGGTACGCAGGTTATCAGAGGCCGCAATCGGTGAGTCGTAGCCCAGGTTCGGAGCTCGGCGGACACGACGTTGACCAGCGTTATAGCCCCAGCCATTGCGCGGATTGATGATCTGGTTCAGGGTTTCGTGAATCAGAATGGCGCCACCGGCAAGACGGGGTGGCGACTGAGTGAACGACAGATAGTAGAAGATCACGTTGTCCAGATCTTCTTCACCACCCTCAGGGTTGTAGAAGTTGAAGAACGCTTCCTGCTGAGAGGTCACCAGGCTGTAGTCGCCGTTGGTCTGAACCGCCACCTCACTGGAGCGCCGGGTGACAGACACACCGCGCCAACGGGTCAGGTGGTTCCAGATTACCTGCCAGGCCTTTTCTTCGTTATTGCCGTGAAGAATCGGGAAAGGATAGCCACCAAAGGCACCCTCAATACCCTCTGCCTCACCTACAATCTCGGCATTCACCGCGTTCTTACGGGTGTTTTCAGCCACCCATTCGGGCACCGCGTGGGTACGCCGGGACTGATACACGGGTATGCGGAAGGTGGTCGGGTAGGTTTCCAGCATCGCCCGGACGCCATCGGTCAGATACTCGCTGTACTGATCCATGTTGGAGGCTGTAATGGTAAACAGCACTTCGTCGTCAGGGAATGGATTGATATGGTGCTGCCCGCTGCCTTCGTAGCCAGCCGGCGGCTCCGTCAGGCCGCCATCCCACGCCGGAATGGTGCCGGCATCGTTACCGGCCTTGGGTGAACCGAACGGGGTGAGATCCTGGCCAAGGCGCGCTGCCTCGGATGAAGACACTGCCGCCTGAAGTGGCGAAGCAGCAAAGGACAGAGCCAGCAACCCGCCAAACAAAACGTTTTTGTTGTATCTCATTGTGCAACCTTAAATCCGTCTGGAAGCCTCTGTGGGCCTTTTTGTTATCGTCTGATGCAATCGCAGACTTTCTGACAGATTAGCCGATCCGGCAACATTGTCTATCGACCGAAAGTGCGATTTTGTATCCGGCTGTGACGACGGCTTTACAATCACAGCCAGACAAAGGGCCCCACGGCATCAGTCGCGGGGCCAGGCTCCGGCGTCAGTCTGCCAGGCTCTTGTGTACTACTTCATACACGTCTCTGGACAACTCGGCTTTATCGCGAATCCGCTCCAGTGCCGATTTCATCTGTTTGCTATACCCGGGAGCGAACTTCCGCCAACGGGTCAGCGGTGCCACCAGTCGCGCCGCAATCTGGGGATTGCTGTCATCCAGTCGGCATACCTGCTCGGCAAGGAATTCATACCCGCTGCCGTCAGGATTGTGGAATGCCGCCAGGTTCTGGGCCGCAAAGGCACCCACGACAGAGCGCACCTTGTTCGGATTCTTCCAGTCAAACGCCGGGTGATCGAGCAACTGCCGTATCTGCGGCAGCTGACCTGCACGATCGCTGGAAGCCTGCACCGAGAACCACAACTCTACCACTTGCGGGTCGTCGCTGAATCGCTTGTAAAAGGCTTCCAGGGCCTGTGTTCGATCTTCCGCGAAATCAGAATTCACCAACGCTCGCAGTGCGCCGAGCCGATCCGTCATGTTATCAGCGCCCCGGAACTGCTCTTTGGCCAGCGCCAGCGCTTCCTGATCACCAATATGCAGCAACCAGCCCAGCGCGGTGTTACGGAGACTGCGGCGGGCAATGGCCTCAGGCGTCAGCTGGTAATCGCCCTGCCCGGCGTTGCGCCGATAACAGACCATGAGTTCATCCCGCAGGCCTTCAGCCAAATAACCAAGCACCTTTTCACGGGCCTGGTGAATGGCAGCAACATCAGCCTGCTCCGCCAGCTCAATGAGATAGGCCTCTGAAGGCAACTGCAGCATCTTTGCCATCAGAGCCTGATCCAGCTCGCTGTCCTGCAGCAACGACCGATAAGCATCCACCAGGCGCGGCTCCACCCCGGCAGACTCCGGAGCCCCCACCAGAGACTGAATAACGTCCACGGCCAGGCGCTGACCTGCGTCCCAGCGGTTAAAACCGTCCGGATCATGGCTCATCAGGAACAGTAGTTGCTCCCGCGTCCAGGGGTAGTGCACCCGCACGGGGGCAGAAAAATCTCTCAGCAGAGAAGGTACCGGGCGCTCCGACAGGCCCTCAAACTCAAAGCAGTGTTCCGCCTGGCTCAGCTCCAGCACCCGCTCCAGAGGCGCTTCGCCACTCTCACCACTCAGCTTCAGGGGCAGAGGCTGCCCGTCGGCGCCCAGAAGGCCGAGCGCAAATGGAATATGCTGCGGCTTCTTGCCGGTCTGGCCTGGCGTGTCAGGAATACTCTGGCGCACGGTAAGCCGATAGATACCGCTCGACTCGTCGTACTCATCAGACACCGAAACCACCGGCGTGCCGGCTTGCTCATACCATAGCCGGAACTGGCCCAGGTCCCGCCCGGAGGCGTCTTCCATAGCGCGAACAAAATCATCGGTGGTGACCGCCTGCCCGTCATGGCGCTGGAAGTACAGATCGCTGCCCTTACGGAACATCTCGTCACCAAGGAGGTTGTGGATCATCCGAACCACTTCGGCACCCTTTTCGTAGATGGTCAGGGTATAGAAGTTGGAGATCTCCATGTAAGACGCCGGGCGCACCGGGTGGGCCATGGGGCCGGCATCCTCGGCAAACTGTGCTGTGCGCAGCAGTGTGGCATCTTCGATTCGTTTCACGGTCGGCGATCCCATATCGGCAGAGAACTGGGAATCCCGGAACACCGTAAAGCCTTCCTTAAGGCTCAGTTGGAACCAGTCTCGACAGGTGACACGGTTGCCGGACCAGTTATGGAAATATTCGTGGGCGACGATGGCCTCGATACGCTGGAAAGCGGCGTCCGTGGCGGTCTCCTGACTGGCCAGCACGCACGAAGAGTTGAAAATATTCAGCCCCTTGTTTTCCATGGCGCCCATGTTGAAGTCGTCCACCGCCACGATCATGAAGATATCCAGGTCGTACTCCCGCCCGTAGACCTCTTCGTCCCAGCGCATGGAACGCTTGAGGGCATCCATGGCGAAATCACACTTTTTCGCGTTGCGGGGCTCCACATACATGCGCAGATCGATGTTGCGACCGGAACAGGTGGTGAAGCTATCCTTTTTCTCCACCAGGTCCCCGGCCACCAAGGCAAATAGATAGGCGGGCTTGGGGAACGGGTCTTCCCAGGTGACAAAATGGCGACCGTTTTCCAACTCGCCCTTGTCCACCGGGTTACCATTGGAGAGCAGCACGGGATAGGCGCTTTTGTCTGCCTCGATACGGGTACGGAAGCGCGCCATGACATCCGGCCGGTCCGGATAGAAGGTAATGCAGCGAAATCCTTCCGCCTCGCACTGAGTGCAGAACATACCGGAGGACTTGTACAAACCTTCCAGCCGGGTGTTGTTCTGAGGTTCGATCCAGGTGACTACCTGCAGCTCGAATTCTTCCGGCACCGAGGGCACGACCAGCGCATCGCCACGGTCTTCGAACTCACCAGTGCCCAGAGGCGAGCCATTCAGGGCAACCGATTCCAGTTGCAGACTATCACCGTGCAGAAACAGAGGGGCAGCGCTCTCCCCGGAGTCCGGGTTGCGGCGCACAGTCAGGGTACTGTGCACACGGGCGCCGTCTTCAAATAATTCAAAACGCAGATCCACCTGATCAACCAGATACGCAGGAACCTTGTATTCACTCAGGTAAATGGTTTGTGGCTGGTTGGTTCGCATTCACACTCTCCAGAGAAAAGACATGGCGGATTCAGTCAAGAACCCGGAACCGGACTTCATAGCCGGTAAATTTGCGGATATTGATTACACCGGTGTCGAGCATCAGATACTGGCCTTTGATACCCTCCAGCAAGCCTTCCACTTCCGGCGTTTTGTCCAGATTATGGGTTTTCACCTTGGCCGGCCATACCTGAACCGGATAACCCAGCCCAAGTGTGGCTTCGTCCACAATTCGTATGCTGTCTTCACCATGCTGCGCCCGCAATTGCGCCAGGTCGCCTGCGATCAAGTCCAACAGGCGCTCACGCTCCTGCACCAGATCCAGCTCCGGCACATCACCCTTTAGCATGGCTCGCCAGTTGGTGCGGTCGGCCACGTGGTTCTTGCACGCCACTTCCACCAGACCAGACAGGTAACGGCTGGCGACCCGCAGCATCGGTATCGCCGTTACCGCCCCCTGATCAATCCAGCGGGTCGGTACCTGGGTGGCCCGTGTTATACCCACTTTCAAGCCGCTGGAATTGGCCAGATACACAACATGTTCAACCATGCAGTTGGCCTCGCCCCACTCCGGCTCCCGGCAGGTACCCAGGTGATAGTGGCATTTTTCCGGGCTCATGATGCAGCTGTCGCAGGCGGCCAGCTTTCGGAAACACGGATAGCAGTAGCCCTGATTGAAACTCTTTTTGGTGGTGCGATCGCAATGAATACAGCGAATCACGCCATCAAAATTCAGCCGGAGCTTATGACCAATAAGGTCATTCAGTACAATGCGGCTGTCGCCCACGGCCAGGTTATAGGCCACCGGGTCGCCGGCCTGGGCCGGCATCTTGCGGAGCCGGCCGGTTACATCAATGGATTCGCTCAAACCTTGACCTCAACAAACTGATCGGGGTCCACATCGTTGTTGCCCTGGCGATCTTTTCGGAACTGCACAGACGGATCGCAAGCGGTACCGGCTTTCTCGCCACGGTCCAGGTATCCCACTCGCTGTTCTTCCGGGATGTTGTCCTTTTCTTCATAATAAATCACCGCTTCCAGGCTGATAGCGCGCTGCTCACGGGTCAGCGCGCGACCATCTGGCCATTTACCAAGCTCAATGGCCCGTTTCAGGTTGCGGTAAACCGTCGGGTCCAGCCGCTCAATCAGTTCTTCGTATGTCATTCCCGCCTCCTGAACGTTTCTTCATATAAAAAAATGCCAAGACCGTTTGACAATTAAAAATGATAACGATTATCATTAATTCACCAAATGACAACGGTCGTATCATTTGGTCTCTCTCATCAGGAGCTAAAAGCTCTTTTAACAGCCTCACCTTTTGGTGGGGCTTTTTTTTGTTTCAGCGTTGGTATCGACGAGGAGGCATGATCGCCGCCATCGCCAACCCGGCCAGAAAGCCGCCCAGGTGTGCCTCATTGGCCATGCGACCCACGCCAATCATCTCCGGCACTGGCGTAAAGCCAATGATCATCCACACCAGCGCAAAGGTCACGAGTGCCGGCGGGAATTGGAAACGCGGCAGTCTTCGCTGGCTCAACCAGCAATAACCGAGGATGCCGTACACCACCCCCGAGAGCCCGCCGAACAGCGGGCCGGACACCAGATACTGTAGAAGATTGGACGCCAGACTGGTGGCCAGAAACAGTCCTACCAGCCGTGCCCGGCCGTCCATCCATTCGATCTGACTGCCCAGGAACCAGAGCATCACCGAGTTGAAGATGATATGGGTCCAGCTGAAATGCAGGAAATCCGGCGTCAGCAGCCTCCAGACCTGGCCTCCCGAAAGGGTGATAGAGAGCGCTTCCAGGCGCCCTGCCAGTGTGCTGAAGGTATCCCAGCTGAACGGCCGGGGGTCGACAATCATCATAGCGGCGGCAAAATTGCTCTGCCCCATGCCGGTCAGCCATACCATCACCACGGCAACCACGATGACGCCAAAGACAAAAGGGGCATGACGGGGCGCCGGCTGCCAGCGGCCGCCAGGAGTGATCGGAGAAGACGACGGACTATCCAAAACTACCTCTCTGGTGTTAGCGGGCGACACTATCTTCGCTGGTCGGGTAATCGGGCTGCTCCGGCCGGTCAACATCAACCCAGACAAATTTGTCCGAAGAGAGCACTTTTTCCCCATCAAACCGATAGGCCACCAATTTGCCATACTTCACGGCGCTGAAATCAATACACGCCACATTGTGCTTGAGCGGAGCAGGGGCACCCTCCATCCAGTAATGCCCGACAAACACCGGCGGTGCGTCCAGTGGATAGGTAATCAGCTGCTTGCGCTCCTCCTCGCGCAAAGTCCTGCTGGCCACCTCCGGCGGCAGCGGGTCCGGCTGGAACACCACATCTGCATAGGTTTGCGGGTCGTCTGCCCAGAACTTGGTACGGAAGAACTGCCGGACGTAGCCATCCCGGCCCGTAATGGACATCCCTTCCGGCAGGCGCAGGTCAGTTCCGCGCAACAGGGTATCCATCACCTGCCCGGCAAAGGATTCGATGGCCGCCGAGGCGTGCAGGAAATCCTCGTCGATACAGGCGCCGCCCTGGCTCTGGCGGAACTGATCAATCAGGGTCTGATCCCAGCAGGCATGCACCACGCGGAAGCCATCCTCATCAATGAACAGCGGAATGCTATAAAACCACTCCAGAAATTCGTTCCATTCATGTGGATACGCATCAAACTGCTCAAGGGTTTCCTTGATCAGCCGATCGTGGCGGGCATTGTGTTCCCTCAGAAATTTCTTGCCGCTGCCTGGCCGTGCCCGGGTGCAGTAACCCAGTGCGTTGTACTCGTGGTTGCCCATGACAATTCGGGCAAAGCCATGTTCCACCATGTCACGCACCAGGTGCAACGCTTCCCGGATTCTCGGCCCACGATCAATAATATCGCCGATAAAAATGGCCTGTCGGCTGGGGTGCTGGTAAATGCCGTTCCGCTTCCGATACCCCATCTGCTCCAGCAATCGCTCCAGGGTATGGGCGCAGCCGTGGATGTCACCAATAACGTCGTAGCCGCGATGTGCGGTTGTCTTGATTGCCGCCATGATCAACTCGCTGCTATTTCGCTTGCCCAGCCCAGCTTGTCCCGGCAGGTCGCGTAAAAATTGTGATCGGTGGGATGAATCAGACGGATCTTGAATGGTTTTTTGGTGATTCTGATGATATCCCCCGGGGCACAGGCAATGTTCATCTGACCATCGAAGCTGACCTGTGGATAGGTCTCATTGGTTTCGCCGATCACCAGTTTGATCTCGCTTTTACCATCCACCACGATCGGCCGACTGCTCAGGGTGTGGGGGAACATGGGCACCAGCACCACCGCATCCAGCTTCGGATGCATAATCGGGCCACCAGCCGACAGGGAGTAGGCTGTAGAGCCGGTCGGCGTCGCCACAATCAAACCATCTGAACGCTGGCTGTAGACGAAATGACCGTCGATAAACAGATCAAAGCCAATCATGCGCGTGGATTTGCCCGGATGCAGAACCACATCGTTGAGTGCCGAGCCATACCCCAATGGCTGGCCATTGCGCTCAACGTGACCATCCAGCAAAAACCGGGACTCTTCGATGTAATCGCCCTCAAGAACCCGGGCCAGGCGCTCTTCAAGATCTGACGGCGAGATATCGGTCAGAAACCCCAGTCGGCCGCGGTTCACGCCAAGAATCGGAATCTTGGACTTGGCCAACTCCCTGGCGGCGCCCAGCAGGCTACCATCGCCCCCGACCACGATCACCAGATCACAGATCTCACCCAGGAGCTTCTTGCTGGCCACCTGCAGACCATGGCCCGGAATCATGGTGGAAGTGTCTTCCTCGATGATCACATGGTAATTGTTGGCGGTAAGGTACTGCTTGAGCTGCCGTAAAGATTCCACCACCTTGACGCTACCCATGCGCCCGACGATGCCGATATTCCTGAACTGGTCCATGAAGTGTCCCGTGGTCTCTGAATGAAACAGGAAACAGTTTAACGAAACTCGGGGAGATTCTGAAAAAAGATACCGATCAGGCCTTGTGCTGGTCGCAGCGGTCGTCCTGTCCGGGCTCGAATTCGGCAGGCTGGGTCACGCGCATGATGGGCTCGCCACAGGCTTTGCCTTCGTCATCAACATGTTTGCATACGGGGTGTTCATAGTGGGCGAGCCATTCCCGATAGGCAGGCTCATTCATGCCACAGCGCTCTGCGGCATAGGCCAGTGGGTTACCGAAGTAAGTGTCTATGTCTTCGTAGGGCAATGTAAGGTGGCCGACACCGGGATGATAGGCTACCAGGAATACCGCCTGGGTGCGCAGCTGCTCCAGCAGGGAATCTTCCGGCGGCTGGCGATGGCGAAGTTCATGGTTTTCCTGTTCCAGCGCCACAATCTTGTCGTCCCGCAATTCCAGCTCCCGCTGTTTGCGCTCCAACTGTTCCCGCAGCAACACCGTCTCGGCATTGGCGTTGGCATCTTCCCTACCCTGCTCGGCACTGCCCTCCGCCATTTTCTCCTGCATGGTGAGGTATTGCTCATTGCGCTGGGACAGGCGTTTTTTCAACTGCTCGTTGGTCAGTTTCAGGCGTTCGTGTCGCTGCTCCAGGTCCGCCAGCTCACTGCGCAGCCCCTGCATTTCATTGCGATGCTCACGCTGAAGGTCAGCCAGTGAATCCCGATGGACGCTCTGGAGCGTCTTGATTCTGAGCCGTTGCTCGCGGAGGACCTGAGCCAGACGCGCGCGGTCACGGCTACCATCGTCACTATTCGATTGCGGGGTCGGGGCAGTGAGTACCGGGATATTCTCTTCTTCGGGCTCGATCTTCTGAAAACGGAGAGTATTGGCGTCAACCGCCTTGCGAATGGCCTGAAAATGGTTGTTTCCGGGGGTCATGTCCGGGTCCCAGAGTTCATTGGCAAACTCCGGATCCGGACACTGACTACGACACACCAGCCTGATAGGGCCGCCCCCCATGTTGGGGCCTTTCGCGCCCTGCTCTGCCAGCGCTTCAATGGGGACATTCCAGTGGCTGTCTGCGCGCCCCTCTTCATCAAACCAGATGCGGAAGAACACCAGAGAACGCACATTCAGATCGGAGCTGAGATTGACGAGAACCGCCCGGACATCAGTCTCGGCCAGGTCTGACAGACCAACATAGCCATCCAGGAAAGCGCCAAATTCCGACAGCCTCATCTGCCGGGCAACCTGGCTACCGTCCATAAAAAATACCGCCGAATAACCTTCAGCGGCCTGGCTGGCATTTACCATCAACCTTCTCCGTGCCCCGGGAATCTCAGTTCCGGACGCTCGCCAGCGCCCTTTGGTTCCAATTCAAACACTTTCCGACATAGTCTAGCCAGACAAGTGCCGAAGCACAGAGAAAAACTGCAACGATTTGTGATCAAATCTCCGCAGCGAGCCGGCTACCCTGGTTAATGGCCCGCTTGGCATCCAGCTCTGCCGCCACATCGGCGCCACCAATCAGGTGTACCGGAATGCCCGCTGCCTCAACACCGGCCTGCAGTTCGCGAAGCGGCTCCTGACCCGCACACACAATGATGGTATCCACCGGCAGGATCTTGTCCTCACCCTGCTCCGAGCCTTTCGGCGTAACCGTGATGTGCAGACCTTCATCGTCGATCTTGCGATAAGTCACCCCCGGCACCATCTGAACATGGCGATTCTTCAGCGAGGTTCTGTGAATCCAGCCTGTGGTCTTGCCCAGATTCTTGCCCACTTTGGAGGCCTTACGCTGCAGCAGATAGACCTCGCGAGCCGGTGCCGGCACTTCCGCCGTAACGCCCTGTATACCGCCACGATGCTCTACCGACAGGTCCACGCCCCACTCCTTCATGAAGTGTTCGGTATTCAGCGAGGGAGAATCGCCCTTGTGGACAATAAACTCGGACACATCAAAACCGATACCACCGGCACCGATCACCGCCACTCGCTGGCCCACCGGCTTGCGCTCCAACAGGGCGTCGAGGTAACCGATAACGTTCGGGCGATCAATGCCCTCGATATCCGGAGTACGGGGTTCCACACCAGTAGCCAGAACCACTTCATCGAAACCACCCGCTTTGAGTTCCTCGGCGGAAACCCGGGTATTCAGACGTACCTCGACCCCGGTCTTGTCGAGCATTTTCCGGAAATAACGCAGGGTTTCGTAGAATTCCTCCTTGCCCGGAATACGCTTGGCCACGTTGAACTGGCCACCGACTTCGCTGCCGGCATCAAACAGGGTCACCTTGTGACCACGCTCCGCGGCCACGGTGGAAAACGCCAGGCCCGCAGGGCCGGCACCGACTACCGCGATGGACTTGGGCTGCGCCGCTTTAACGTAAGCCAGCTCGGTTTCATGGCAGGCCCGCGGGTTGACCAGGCAGGAGGTCAGCTTGCCGCTGAAGGTATGATCCAGACAAGCCTGGTTACAGCCGATGCAGGTGTTGATCTCGTCGGCACGATCCTGCTCCGCCTTCAGCACCAGCTCAGCATCCGCCAGGAACGGCCGGGCCATGGAGACCATGTCGGCATCGCCGTCCGCCAGGACTTTTTCGGCGACATCCGGCATGTTAATCCGGTTGGTGGTCACAAGGGGAATGCTGACCTCGCCCTTCAGGCGCGCTGTTACCTTGGTAAATGCAGCCCGGGGCACCGAGGTGGCAATGGTCGGAACACGGGCTTCGTGCCAACCGATACCGGTGTTGATAATGGTGGCTCCGGCTTTCTCGATTTCCTTGGCCAGGTGAACCACTTCTTCCCAGGTGCTGCCGTCTTCAATCAGGTCCAGCATGGACAACCGGTAGACGATAATAAAGTTCTCACCCACCCGCTCACGGACCCGGCGCACAATCTCCAGCGGTAGACGGATACGGTTCTCGTAGCTGCCGCCCCACTGGTCGGTGCGGTGGTTGGTGTGAGCGACGATAAACTGGTTGATGAAGTAACCTTCAGAACCCATGATCTCGACACCGTCATAGCCGGCCCGCTGCGCAAGAGCGGCGCAATTCACGTAATCGTCGATCTGCTTCTGGATACCGGCTTCGTCCAGCTCCCTGGGTTTGAAAGGGTTGATGGGCGCCTGAATAGCAGAGGGTGCCACCAGCTCCGGAGAGTAGGCGTAGCGGCCAGCATGCAGAATCTGCATACAGATCTTGCCACCTTCGTCGTGAACCGCCTTGGTGATGACCTTGTGCTTGTCGGACTCTTCCTCGGTATTCATCTTGGCCGCATGCTGGAATACCGCACCTTCCGTATTCGGGCCTATACCACCAGTCACGATAAGACCAACGCCGCCACGGGCGCGCTCAGCGTAGAAAGCAGCCAGGCGCTCAAAACCGTTTTTCACTTCCTCAAGACCGGTGTGCATGGACCCCATCAGGGTACGGTTGCGTAACGTGGTAAAGCCCAGATCAAGAGGCTTCAGAAGATTCGGGTATTTGCTCTCGCCGGAAGCAGTGGTCATGAAATTCTCCTCATCTGATCAGGTATCGGGACATCCGCCCATTTGTTATGGGCATAACACTACCGACCCTGCTCTGCGCCAACAATATCCAAAAATAACATTTGATTATCCCTGAACAACATCAATAATAGGCCCATGATCAAATCCCGAACGCCGGCCCGGAATGCTCTGGGCGATATCAGCCTGCTCTATGTCTCCGTGCTACTGCGGGCCGTTGCTGCCGAAGGTGGAGATGCGGAACAGCTGAAAGCACGGTTCCATCTGAGCGCTCCGGAACAGGCGGCTGTCGATGCCCGTATCAGCATCCCCAGATTCATGCGACTGGGCCACGCCGCTATCAAAGCCACGGGGAATCCGGCGCTGGGGCTGCGCATGGGGGCGCTGTCACGCCCGGTCGACGCCGGCATGGCGGGGCTCGCCGCCGAAACCGCCGGGACAGTCGCCGGGGCACTTGAATTGCTGGTGCGATATTCACTCCTCACCAGCCATAATTCCCGCGGGGCTCCCAGCTTTCAGCGCGCAATGAAAACCGTGAGCTTCTATTCCATTCGCCCCTACAACCAATACAACTATTTTGTCGTGGATTCTGTGCTGGCCGCCTGGACCCAACTGATTCGACACATGACCGGCCGCTACGATGTACTGGAGCGTGTCCGGATTGAGTACCCATCTATTGGCCAGGACGACCTGTTCGAGAGCTGGTTCCGATGCCCTGTGGAATTCGGGGCTCCGGCAAACGATATCCGGATCAAGGACACAATCTGGGAACTGGTACCGGCGCACGCGCAGAAAGGCATGAACGAGAAACTGGTGAGTCTGTGCGAACAGGAACTGCAGCGAATCCAGCGAGGTTGGCGGATTGCCGATCGCGCCCGTCATCACATGGCGCCGCTGCTGGTGGGAGGCAAGGTGTCACTGGAAGCTCTGGCGGCCAAAATGGGCCTGACAGCCTGGACACTGCAACGACAGCTGGCCGAAGAAGGCAGTGGATTCCGGCAATTGCTGGACAATACCCGCCAACAACTGGCCTGGGATTACTTGAAGGAAACCGACAGCTCGCTGGCAGAAATTGCCTGGCTGCTCGGCTTTGCCAACCCTCCGGCATTTCACAAGGCATACCAGCGATGGCATGGCATCAGCCCGGGCGAACATCGAAAGATTCTGAGAATCAGGAAAAACTGAGAAGACTTAAGGGGAGGTAAAAATGGCGGAGCGGACGGGACTCGAACCCGCGACCCCCGGCGTGACAGGCCGGTATTCTAACCAACTGAACTACCGCTCCGCGTAGCTGCCTGAGCTGTCTTGCGACTGCTCTGTGACAACGAGGGCGAATTATAAAGAGGCCCTCGTTTATGTCAACGATTTTCCCAAACTTTTTTCAGATTTGCCTGAATCGCCACTTACATGGCATCAACCATTGCATCCTTGCCTTGGGCGGTCTTGCGGTATTCAATCGGTGTCATGCCAGACCAGCGCTTGAACGCCCGATAAAACGTACTGGGTTCTGAAAAGCCGGTCAGATAGACAATTTCATCAATGGATTCATCGGTGGTGGCCAGTAGCTGCCGTGCAAGACGGTAGCGGAAATCCGCCAATACCTGATTAAAACTGGTCTCGGCCTCGGTCAGCCGGGTTCGCAGGGTCCGGGGCTTGATCCCCAAACGCTCAGCCACGGCATCAAGCGTGACTTCGCCGCTATCGAGCAATTCCGCGATGATGCGCTCCACCTGGCCAACAATGTCCTTCTTCTCGAGCCGGGCCACCTGCTCACTGGCGAAGCGTTCATGCAGGGCCAACAGTTCGGGTTCCGCATGAGGCGATGCATGGGACAGCAATTCGGCGGGGAAATAAAGCCGGTTCTCCTCAGCACCGAACACCACGTCACAACCCAACACCTCACGAACATGGTCCTGACCCTGCTGCCGATCATGCTCGAACTCAATCCGGGATGGGTAGAAATTGCCGTCGGTAATGGATTTGAAGAAGGTAATCAGGCCTTGAACAAAACACTCATTGAAGTGTTTCAGACGGCGAACATCGTCTGAGGCGGTATCCAGAACCATGCAGGCTTCATCGCCAGCCACGAAAAAATCCGTGTTGGCGGCATCGCTGAGCAAGCGCTGATAATTCTGGGCGCGGCGCAAGCCCTCGCCAAACGTCGGACTGCTCAGGAACAGGTATTCCAGTACCTGCCCCTTGTAGGCGGGGAGCAATGGCCCAAGGTGCAAACCAACATCGGGGTCACCGGATACATCCTCCACCGCCTGCCAGAAATAGAGCTGGGCGCTGTGGGGAGTCCTTAGCTGATCCGTGTATACGTACTGCTCGTTAACGCCAAGGCGGCTGAAGATGGCGTCGGTATCAATACCTCTTCGCTTCATCGCCTCGTATATCAGGCGCAGCATCACGCCTGCATCACGTAGTTCCTGCATAGTATCCCGCTTTTTTATTTATTGGTTACTACTTTGACCTGCCGGACAGGGCCCGGAGCACGCCAGGTCAATGCCAGATCTGGCCGGGTTTGCCAGACTTTCGTCGTACATTAGAGCATATCAGGCCACATACGCACAGTTGTACCAGAAATTGGCAATGCCCAATATAAAATCACATTGCCATCAAGACATGCACATGGATGCCGGCCCCGGGGCCGACCAAGGAGAACGCTACGATGTCCGCGCCACTGGTTTATCACCACACGCCCCCCGCCCTCTTGCCTCTGTACGGTAAGGCACTGCTGCCGAAATCCGGAAAGAACCACCCCGAAGCGGTGCAGATTCCGAGGCTGGAGGCCAGTCTTCTGGGCGTTACAACGGACATTCCCGCACTCCGCGATTATATGAAAGTCTGCAATTTTCAGCCGGGAACCCGCCTGCCAGTGACCTGGCCGCATATCCTGGCGTTCCCCCTGCACCTTAAGCTGCTGACCGAACCCGCATTCCCGCTGCCGTTGCTGGGGTTGGTCCATCTGAGAAACAGCATCACCCAGCATCGCCCTCTGGCCGCAGGCGAAAATCTGGATCTCAAGGTTATCCTCGACAACCAGAAACGCACCGACCGGGGCCTGGAATTTGACCTGGTTACGGAAGCCAGAGCCTCAGGACGCCTGATCTGGGAGGAAGTCAGTACCAACCTGTTCCGGATAACCAACGGCCCCGTTAAAACCAGCCCCAAACCGAAACCGGAGCTGGAAACCTACCCATTCTCCGAAGCGATCAAGGCCCCGGAAAACCTGGGCCGGCAATACGCCAAAGTCTCGGGGGATCGAAACCCGATCCACATGCACGCCCTGAGCGCCAGAGCCTTCGGTTTTCCACGGGCCATTGCCCATGGCATGTGGAGCAAAGCAAGGGCACTGGCGCTGCTGGAGAACCAGAAGGGCTGGAAGGATGGCCCGGTGCGGGCCAGTTGCCAGTTCAAGAAACCCCTGCTACTGCCGGGAAACGCGATGCTGAACTGGCAGACAGGAAAAGATGGCTGGGATTTCCAGTTACTGAATGCGAAAGGCGATGCCCCGCACCTGACCGGGCGCATCGACTGGCTGTAGCGCTTATTCCTCCGGAGTGCAGGGCTCGCCTTCGGCTCCGGAAACAGGCAGGGTAAACCAGAAGCAGGCGCCACCATCGTCCGGTCGCTCGTATCCGATTTCACCGCCCTGAGCCTGAATCAATGAGCGGCAGGTGGCCAGCCCGATGCCCATACCCTCGTCCTTGGTGGTATGGAACGGATGAAACAGTTTCTCTTCGGCTTCCTCGGCGACCCCTATGCCATGGTCCCGTACCTGAACCCGCACGCAATGGTCGCCGCAACGGCGGGCACTCACTTCCACCGGCGTTGAGGCCCCGGCACTGCGGGTGGCTTCAAGGGCATTGCGTATCAGGTTCAGCGCCACCTGCTGCACCTGTATGGGATCGGCCAGCACATCCGGCAGAGAATCCTCTACCTGTACCTCGATACCACCTTCGTTGTTGCGCATGTCGACTTCAGCAAACTGGCGGGTATCCTCCAGCAAGCCGGGAACCGAGAGTATTTCTTTGCCAGTGGCAGGCTTTTTCATGAATCGCCGGATCCGGCGAATGATTTCGCTGGCGCGGTGGGACTGGGCCTCGACCTTGTCCAGGGTTTCCTGCAGCAAATCCAGGTCGGGTTGCTCCTTGCCCATCATACGCTTGGCCACACGGGCGTAATTGGTGATTGCCGTCAGTGGCTGATTGACTTCATGGGCAAAACCCGCCGCCATCTCGCCCATGGTACTCAAACGGGAGGTGTGAGCCAGCTGGTCGCGCTGCTCCTGAACCAGGGCCCTGGCATCCTCCAGGGCCTGCTCGTTTTCAAGCTCAGTGGTGATATCCCGGAACACCACCACCGCACCGTGGAGTTCTTCGTCATCCAGTTTTGGCGTTGAGCGATATTCCGCGGGAAAACCAGAGCCATCAGCCCGCAGCATGCGGATATCACGCTGATTCTCGGCCACACCCTGCCGACAGGTGGCCATCACCGGCAAGTTGTCTTCCGAATCCGCCGCAGTCGAGAAATGCAGCTCAAAAAAGCTCTTGCCGATCAGGTCTTCAACCGGACAGCCCATGATCATGCCCGCGGCGGGATTGGCAAATTCAATGATGCCATTCTCGTCGAGGCCGTAGATGCCCTCGCTGATGGAATTGAGAATCCGGGCCTGATCACCCTGAAGCTCGCGGTTCCGGGCCTGCAATTCACGCTCAAGGCGGATCACCTGGGCATGGGTTTTCACCCGCGCAATCACTTCCTGGGACTGAAACGGCTTGGAAATGTAGTCCGCGCCACCAAGAGAGAAACCTTTTACCTTGGCCTGCAGATCATCCAGCGCCGACAGAAACACCACCGCGCAGTCGGCCGTTTGCGGATCGGCTTTCAGGCGCTCGCACACCTCATAGCCGTCCATTTCCGGCATCATGATGTCCAGAAGGATGACTTCGGGGTGGTGCCGGTGGGCAAGGTCCAGTGCTTTTTCGCCTTCGTTGGCGATCAGCAACCGGTAGCCTTTGTCTTTCAGGGTCTCGTAGAGGACTTTCAGGTTCTGCGGGTTGTCGTCCACCAACAGAACCGTCACCTCGGAGTTCTCACTGACAGTTTCAGTCATAGAAATACGGCCGGTTAAAAACGTTCGGACATGATGACGGTGCCGGCCGTCCTAGTCGATAAGGTCCTTTACGGACAGGACCATACGTACCAGATGGGCCAGGGAATGGGTGCCCATTTTGTGCATGACGCGGGAACGGTGAATCTCCACGGTACGCTGGCTGATCTCCAGCTCAATGGCGATCACCTTGTTGGCCTGGCCGGCAATCATGCGATCCATGATCTCACGCTCACGGGGCGTCAGGCTCTTCACCCGGCGGATGATTTCCTGTTTTTCGTCCAGGGATTTACGCTGTTCCTGATCCTGCTCAAGGGCCGCCTCGATCTTCTCCAGCAGGGCCTCTTCACGGTAGGGCTTCTGGATGAAATCCACGGCGCCCTCTTTCATGGCGTCCACCGCCATCGGCACATCGCCATGGCCGGTCACAAAGATGATGGGCAGGATCGAATGCTTGTCGTTAAGCTTCTTCTGAAGCTCCATGCCATCCATCCCGGGCATACGGATATCCAGCACGATGCAGCCGGCCATCTTGTCGGAATAGTCCTTCAGAAAGGCATTGGCGCTTTCGTAGGTTTTCACCGGCTTGCTATCGGATTTCAGCAACAACTCCAGTGAATCACGAACGGCTTCATCGTCCTCTACCACGTACACAGTTTGCTGGATCTCAGTCATGGATCTGTACTCTCCTGTCCGTTTTATTATGGTGCCGGTCAGTGAATGGACGGATCTTTATGATCGTCCCGGGCGTGCTCCTGACGCTCATGCTCGCGCATTTTTTCGAGCCGTTGCTGAATAATGCCAAAAACACTCTGCTTGGGGTACCTGCCTTTCTCATCGGCTTTGCCCGCCGGCTTGCCCAGCAACAGTGTAATCGCCTCTTCCACCCGGGCAACCGGGTACACGGCAAACCGCCCTGCCCGGGCCGCCTGCACCACTTCGCTGTCCAACATCAGGTTCTGGACATTGGTGGTTGGAATGATGACACCCTGGCTGCCGGTCAGACCACCTTTAAGCTCACAGGTGGCATAGAAGCCTTCCACCTTTTCGTTCACACCACCAATCGGCTGAACCTCGCCAAACTGATTAACAGAGCCGGTAATGGCCAGATCCTGCCGCACCGGAATGCCGGACAAGGCCGAAATCAGCGCACAGAGTTCCGCCAATGAGGCACTGTCGCCATCCACCTCGCCATAGTTCTGCTCAAAGGTCAGGCTGGCAGACAGGTGCATGGGATCGTTCACGGCAAAATGAGAGGCCAGCCAGGAACTCAGAATCATCACGCCCTTGGAGTGGATATTGCCGCCCAGCTTCACATCGCGCTCAATGTCCATGACTCCGCCATCTCCATAGTAGCAGCTTGCGGTCACACGATTGGACAAACCAAACTCGAAGCCACCGGTGGACAATACCGAAAGCGCGTTTACCTGACCTACGCAGGTGCCCGTGGTGGTCACCAGAGTGGAACCGTCCCGGATGGAATCATAGAACTGATCACGGATGCGACTGCTGCGGTAACGGGCGCTCTCCAGCGCACGTTCCACATGTACCTCAGAAATCAGCTTGGCACCAGCCTGGCGGGCCCAGAAATCCGACTCTCGCAACAGGTTGGCGATGTCGGCAGCATGCAACGACAGCCTGTCCTGATGGTCGGCCATGCGGGCACTATGCTCGATAATGCGAGCCACCGCCTTGTTGGTGCAATGCAACAGTTTCTTCTCAACCACAAGGCTGGAGATGAACTTGGCGTACAGCAACTGGCTCTCTTCGGTGCGGTACATCTCGTTTTCGAAATCCGCCGTTACCCGGAACAGCTCGGCAAACTCGGAATCGTATTCCTGCAGCAGCATCCAGGTTTCCCGATCGCCGAACAACACAATCTTGACGTTCAGGGGAACCGCCTCCGGCTCGATGGAAATGGTGCCGGACAGGGTCAGCTCCCGCTCCAGGGAGTTGATCTGGATAGATTTTGATCGCAATGCGCGCTTCAGACCATCCCATACGAACGGCTGCTCCAGCACCTTGATGGCGTCCATCAGCAGATAGCCACCGTTGGCCCGGTGCAGGCTTCCGGCCCGAATCAGAGAGAAGTCGGTAAAGACCGTGCCCTTGTAGGTCACGTTTTCCACATAGCCGAACAGATTGTGATAGGTGGGATTATCTTCCACCACCACCGGTACTTCATTGGTTTTCTGATGCACCAGCACATTGATGAGGTAGCGCCGGGGCATTCTCTTGTCCAGTGCGGCCCAGGCAATGGCAGCCTGCTCCTCGTCGTCTTCCAGGAAGATATCCAGGTTATCCACCAGGTCTTTGCGAACGGCCTCCAGGTAAGTAACCACATCGGGCTGTTCACGATATTTCTCTACCAGCTCGTCAATCTGATGGCCGGAAATACCCTCCAGGGTCTCCTGGTTCAGAGCCTGCTGTTTGTCGGCATATTCCTGTTCCCAGTCCGCCATCTTCCGCAACGCCTGGCGCAGCTTCTTCTCGAGCTTGTTGATCGAGTCCTCAAACTTGTCCCGCTGCTCCTCGGTCAGAGCCTGGAAGCTTTCCGCGGTGTGAGGCTCGTCGCCATTCATGGCGACCAGGCGATAGCCACCGGGGGTGGTTACCGTCAGGCTTACCTTTTTCCGTTTGGCCTGGGCGGCCACTTTGGCCAGCTCATCTTCCTGCCTCTTGCCGTAATCATTCTTCAACTGCTCCGAGCGTTCCAGAAAACTGTCGCTGTCGAAAGTCTGGGGGATCGTCTTCACCAGCCGGGTCATCAGCTTTTCCATGTCCTGCTTCAACTGGGTACCCATACCTCCCGGCAGCTGCAACAGCTTGGGATTACGCGGTTCCTCGAAGCTGGCGACATAACACCAGTCATGGCTTTGCTGCAGCGTGTCCACATGATGCTCAAGGTAACGCAGCATCATGGTTCGCTTGCCCAGCCCATTCCGCCCCACGGCATAGACGTTGTAGCCGCCATGGGGCATGGCCAGGGCAAAGCGCACGGCCTCCTGGGCACGGTTCTGGCCCACGATTTCGGCCAGGGGCTCAAGTTGCCTTGTGGTCTTGAATGGCAGGTCTTTGAGGACGCAGGCTTTATACAGCTGATGCAGGGGCAGAGACTTCAAATTGGCTTCCCGTAACGGTCAGTTTTGTCGGATTTCAGGCCCGCCATTGTAGTGCCTGGGGCCGGGTCTGTCGCGTACCTCGTCCGGTTTTATCGAAAGGGGCCAGAGCCGACAGCAAGTGCCAACTTGGTCACAAATCCGGCCGTGGTCATTTTTCATGCAAGCCGTCGATTACTACACTTCATCTCCCGGACGGAATCCGGCCACAACAAGTACAAGACACGTGATGACTGAAAACATGACGAATAATTCCGCAGATCGCCGTATCAAGGATCGTTTTCCGGCGTCCTGCCTGAGGGTTCAACTGCGTGAGCGCGGTTTCTTCGGCCGTGGCAAACAGCCTGTGGCAGTTACCTGCCTGGACATGAACCGCTATGGTATGGCGGTTCTCTGCCCCCGGCCAGTGGATGTAGGTGTGCGACTGTTTCTTGATATCGAGGGCAAGTACATCAGTGAATCCCGGGTCGGCGCCCGGGTTATCGCCTGCCAGCCCTACCAGGCGGGATATCGGGTCAGCCTGCAGTTTGCCTATTGCCTGGATAAAAATGCCTACTCACGAACGATGGACAACGCACTGTCCCGTATTGAAGGCTTCTACAACCGCTACGCCAGTTGATCAGATCAGGCCGGCGTCAAGGCTGGCCGCCACTGTCATACCCAACTCGTAACACTGCTCTTCAAACTCGGGCCGGAATTCACCCCGGCATACCAGTGCATCCTGCACCAGCTTCCAGTGCAGCCCTGTGGTTATGGCCTCAATAGCTCGGCGGGTTCCGGTACCATCATGGCCGGCACGGATATAAAAGGCAAAAGGCAGGCCCTGGGTTTTCTCCAGGCAGGGATAGTAGCTGCGGTCGAAAAAGTCTTTCAGCGCGCCAGACATGTAGCCGAGGTTTTCCGTGGTGCCCAGGATAATGGCGTCGCATGCGAGGATGTCTTCGGGGCCAGCTTCGAGAGGCGCCTTTACCACCACCTCTACCGCTTCGATGTCCGGATTACGGGCGCCATTTTCAATGGCACTCCGTAATCCCAGGGTATTCGGAGACGGGGCATGGGCCACAATCAGCAGTCGCTTCATGTCACGCCTCCTTTTCTTTCTCTTTTTAAAATTTACAGCAGTTCGCCATTGGCTTCAGCAGGAGCCTCCGCCGTTTCTTTCTTGACCGGCTTGGGCATCAGCTTGTCACGCACCTTGGCCTCGATTTCATTGGCGATATCCAGGTTCTCTTCCAGGAACTTACAAGCGTTTGCTTTGCCCTGGCCGATCTTGTCGCCGTTATAGGCGTACCAGGCACCGGACTTGTCCACAAAGCCTTCTTTCACGCCCATATCGAGCACTTCCGCCATGTGGTAGATGCCCTTGCCGTACATGATCTGGAACTCCGCCTGCCGGAACGGAGGCGACACCTTGTTCTTGACGACTTTTACGCGGGTTTCGTTGCCCACCACCTCGTCGCCGTCTTTCACCGAACCGATACGGCGAATATCCAGACGCACAGAGGAATAGAATTTCAGGGCGTTACCACCGGTGGTGGTCTCGGGGCTACCGAACATAACACCAATCTTCATACGGATCTGGTTGATGAACACCATCAGGCAATTGGCGTGCTTCACATTACCGGTAAGCTTGCGCAGTGCCTGTGACATCAGGCGAGCCTGAAGACCCACGTGGCTGTCGCCCATCTCGCCTTCGATTTCCGCTTTCGGGGTCAGTGCCGCAACCGAATCGACTATGATCACGTCCACCGCGTTCGAGCGCACGAGCATGTCGGCAATTTCCAGCGCCTGCTCACCGGTATCCGGCTGGGAAACCAGCAGCTCATCAACGTTAACACCCAGCTTTTCCGCATAAACCGGGTCCAGTGCGTGCTCGGCATCCACAAAGGCACAGGTTTTACCCTGTTTTTGCGCTTCCGCGATAACCTGCAGAGTCAGCGTGGTTTTACCGGAGCTCTCCGGGCCGTAAATCTCAACGATCCGGCCGTAAGGAAGACCACCAATGCCCAGAGCAACATCCAGCCCAAGGGAGCCGGTGGATACGGCAGGAATCGCCTCACGGGGCTGGTCGCCCATCTTCATTACAGCACCTTTACCGAACTGGCGTTCGATCTGGCTCAACGCCGCGCCGAGTGCTTTCTTGCGGTTATCTTCCATTCTTGCAAACCCTCGTTACCAGGGCCGCTCAACCTTGTTGGCCAATGCGGCAGAATCCGGAGAAAACCTGAATAGCCATCCAGTGTTTTCCTGTATATTTGAACAGTATTAAAACATATGGCCAGAAGGAGACCAACCCCCGGAAAGGTGAAAATCCTCACAGGGTTTCGACAAATCCGGTAACTCCTTCTAATACATACAAAACCGACTGCCGGCGCACCTGATCCCGATCGCCATCGAAATGCGCTACCCGGGCTTCGGTGTTGTCAGCCCGGCTGCCCCAGGCAAACCAGACCGTACCAACCGGCTTGTCTGCACTACCCCCACCCGGCCCGGCAACACCGCTGACAGCGACAGCGATATCCACGCCTGTGGCACGTATGGCACCTGTCACCATCTGTCGCACCACCGGTTCACTGACCGCCCCGCACTGCTCCAGAGTATCAGCCTGTACGCCAAGGATGGCCTGCTTCGCGGCGTTACTGTAGGTCACCAGACCCGCCATAACATAGGCGGACGAACCCGCCCGGTCAGTCAGCACCTTGGCCACCCAGCCACCGGTGCAGCTTTCAGCGGTAGCGATGGTCATCCGCCTGCGCTCAAGCGCCGCCGCCAGCGCGTCACCAGCCTTGGCCAATTGCCCGTCGGTCACATTCATACGGTTCTCCCGTTTCCTATAATGCCCGTCGCCAGTCTCAGGCTCCGGGAAAACTGTCAACAAATCCGCGATCAATGCGGTCTTTCCACTTCCAGACCCAGGCGCCCGAAAACGTCAAGGGGCCATAACTACCAATCGCCGTGCAGTCTCCCGCCGCCAACAGGTACAACGAAAACCTGCGCGGATAGAAACGCACCAACGGTTTACCCGATATCGCAGCCGCAAGATTGCGGGCCAGTATCGGCCCGGCACGAACCGCGTGTACCCCGGAACGGTCCAGCCGTTGGTCAACCCGGCTACAGGCATCTCCGGCCACAAACACATTGTGGTGAGACGTGCTGCGATGGCTGGCGTCTACCCTGACAAAACCGGCTTCGTCTACGGCCAGGCCGCTGGCTTCCAGAAAGGGCAGAGCCCTGCCACCGGTAGATACCAGAACCGCATCGGCCCGCATTCGTCGCCCACCAGCCAACCGGACCCCATCAACCACCGGTTCGCCATACTCCTCAACAATCTCGACACCGCAGCGCATCAGCGCCCGCCGCACCAGGCGGCGAAAGCGGGGACGAAAGCCCGGCACTACACCATTGCTGCCGGCCACCAGAACAACGCCCGCCTGGTCGCAGTCCGCTGATCGCCGGGCCAGGGCCATAGCGATCTCCGCACCTCCAGCGCCTCCACCAAGAACAACAATGCGCGGGCGCGCTCTGGCGCGCAGGGATCTTTCGGTTGCCGGCCAGTCTTCAGCAAATCGTTCGACGGGCTTAACACCGAGGATCATGCTGTCCGGCTCGTTCAGCACGGCACTGTCACTGGCCGATCCAACATCGACAGAGAGCAGATCGTAGGGCACCCGTTCACCACTTGCCAACACGACCTCCTGCTCGGCTGCCCGCAATTCAACAGCCCGATCGAGCACCAGCCTGCCACCGGCGGCGATCACCGTGGGCTCGACCAGGACACGACACTGATCGAAGCGATAGTGCCCGGCCAGCCAGCCCGGGATCATCCCGGAGTAGTACTGCCACCGGGACGGTGACACCACCACCAGCTCAGTTTCCGGCAACGGCTCGCGCGCGAACTGACGCAACGCCACCATGTGAGCGTGGCCGGCACCCAGCAAAACCAGTCGTTTCATAACCTCATCTCCCGCCTGCCATGCTCACCACCCCGAGCTCTGATATGCTCCTCTCAGGAGGCCACCAAAATCCATGTTGCGACACCCAATACGCGAAGAAGATCCCCGGATGGCGATCATCGTCCCCGTTCTCAACGAGATCGACGGTATCGAATCACTGCTGAGCCACCTGGAAATCTGGCGTCAGCGGGGCGCCGAAATCATTGTGGTGGATGGCGGCAGCGACGACAAATCGGACAGTCTCATTGAAGCGAGGGGGTTTCCCCTGATTCGCTCTGCCCGCGGACGCGCAACCCAGATGAATGCTGGAGCACGCAGCAGCCAATCGCCTTTCCTGATATTCCTGCACTCGGACACCCGGTTGCCGGAGCATGCGGACACGCAAGTAATGACTCACCTGGCACGCTCAGAAACCAGCTGGGGCCGTTTTGATGTTCGTATCGACGGCCGCTCCCGCCTGTTGCCGATCGTTGGCGCCATGATGAACCTGCGCTCAAGACTGACCGGCATCGCCACGGGCGATCAGGCCCTGTTTATGACTCGAACCCTGTTCGAGCAGGTCGGAGGCTTTCCGGAACAACCACTGATGGAAGATGTGGAAATCTGCAAACGCCTGAAACACATCACGCCCCCGGTGTGTCTGAGTGACAGAGTGGTCACCTCCGGCCGGCGCTGGGACCAGCGCGGCGGCTGGCGGACGATCTTTTTAATGTGGCAGTTGCGCTGGGCCTATTGGCGCGGCGTTCCCGCAGACCAACTGGCAGCCCGTTACCGATGAACCAGACACGTATTATTGTTATCGCCAAAGAACCCCGGCCCGGAAAGGTAAAAACCCGCCTGATCCCGGCGTTGGGCGAGGCCGGTGCCGCCCGGCTGGCAGACCGCATGCTGCGGCACACTCTGGCGCAGGCCCTCGACGCCAATATCGGCCCGGTGGAGCTCTGTGTCAGCCCGGATCCTGCGGCAGAATACTGGCAACAGTTGGACCTTGGGGACCGAGCCATCCTGTCTTCCCAGGCTGAAGGTGACCTGGGCCATCGCATGGCGGAAGCCGCCAGACATGCCCTGACAGCCGGCTTACCGGTGATCCTGATCGGAACGGACTGCCCGGATCTTGACGCCAACCGACTCAGGAAAATGGCCGGCGACCTCCTGAACCACGATGCCTGCCTTTGTCCGGTCGCCGACGGCGGCTATGCCCTGCTGGGGCTCCGGCGTTTCAGCCCGGCCCTCTTCACGGATATACCCTGGAGTACCGAACAGGTGGCCGCCATCACCCGACAGCGTCTGGCGGCCCTGGGGTGGCGGCTGGCAGAGAGCGAAACCCTGAACGACGTCGACGAACCGGCTGACCTGCAAAGGCTGGCGACAGACTATCCCGGACTGATGATGCCCTGAGTGACTGACCGGCTGCCGACACCTCCGGACCGTGGTACCATCGCGGGTTTTGGTATCCCGAACGGCGTGCCACCACCCTTGCCGATGTTTACCCGGAAGAATTGAGGAACTATGACGGACCTGTCCAAGCACACCCCGATGATGCAGCAGTACCTGAAAATCAAGGGAGAACACCCGAACGAGATGGTGTTCTACCGCATGGGGGACTTCTACGAGCTGTTTTACGACGACGCTAAAAAAGCCGCAGAGTTGCTGGACATTACCCTGACCGCACGTGGCCAGTCCGGAGGTAATCCGATTCCCATGGCAGGGGTACCCTTCCATTCGGCCGAAGGCTACATTGCCCGCATGGTTCGCGCGGGCCAGTCCATCGCTATCTGCGAGCAGATTGGAGATCCTGCCACCAGCAAGGGCCCGGTGGAACGCAAGGTCGTGCGCATTGTCACTCCCGGCACACTGAGTGACGAGGCGTTTCTGGAAGACCGCCGCGATAACCTGCTGGCAGCCATCTACCATCACAAAGAGCAGTTCGGTTTTGCCTCACTGGATATTTCCAGCGGCCGGTTCGCGGTGTCGGAACTGGAGAGCCTTGAAGCCCTGCAGGGTGAGCTTCAGCGCCTGCGACCCGCTGAAATCCTGATCAGCGAGGATTTTCCCTATACCGACATCCTTGAGGGTTTCACCGGCGTACGCCGCCAGGGCCCCTGGCTGTTTGAATCGGACACCGCCCTCCGGGTGATCACCCAGCAGTTGCAGGTACGCGATCTCACCGGCTTTGGCTGCGAAGACCTGACCCTGGCCGTTTGCGCTGCCGGCTGCCTGCTGCAATACGCCAAGGAGACCCAGCGCACAGCACTGCCACATATCCGAAAACTGACCCGCGAACGCCGGGAAGACGCCGTGATACTGGATGCCGCCAGCCGCCGGAACCTGGAAATCGACACCAACCTGATGGGTGGCCAACAACACACCCTGGCCTGGGTGATGGACCGCACCGCCACCGCCATGGGAGCCCGGGAGCTCAGACGCTGGCTGAACCGTCCACTTCGGGATGTTGAGCGCGTGCACCAGCGCCAGCAGGCAGTATCTGCGCTGCTGGACGGTTTCCACTATGAGCCGGTGCACGATCTGCTGAAACGGGTGGGTGATATCGAACGGATTCTGGCCCGGGTTGCCCTGCGTTCTGCCCGCCCCAGGGACCTTGCGCGCCTGCGCGACGCTTTTCATGCCCTGCCAGAACTGCAGGAGGCACTGAAACCGGTCAACTCACACCATGTCGTGAAGCTGGCCACCGTCATCGGTGAATACCCGGAACTGGCCGACCTTCTGGAACGCGCCATCATCGACAACCCGCCCGTGGTGATTCGTGATGGCGGTGTGATTGCCGAAGGCTTCGACGAAGAATTGGATGAACTCCGCAACATCAGTGAAAACGCCGGCCAGTACCTGCTGGATGTGGAAACCCGGGAGCGTGAACGCACCGGCATTTCCACCCTGAAAGTGGGCTACAACCGGGTGCATGGTTACTACATCGAAATCAGCCGGGCGCAGTCTGACCAGGCACCCGTGGACTATATCCGCCGCCAGACCCTGAAAAACGCCGAACGCTTCATCACCCCGGAACTGAAAGAGTTTGAGGACAAGGCACTGAGCGCCAAAAGCCGTGCCCTGGCCCGGGAAAAAGGCCTGTACGACGACGTCCTGGAAACCGTGGCCGAACAGCTGGCCCCGCTGCAGGACGCCGCCCAGGCCCTGGCCGAACTCGACGTGCTGAGCAACTTCGCCGAACGAGCCACTTCCCTGCGCTTCACCGCACCGGAATTTACCGACCAGCCAGGATTTGATGTGGAGGAAGGTCGGCACCCGGTGGTGGAGCAGCTGCTCGACGAGCCGTTTGTGCCCAACAACCTGTTGATGGATACCAGACGCCGCATGCTGGTGATCACCGGCCCGAACATGGGCGGTAAGTCCACCTACATGCGCCAGGCCGCCCTGATTGCCCTGCTGGCCTACACCGGTAGCTTCGTGCCTGCCAACCGCGCCGTGCTTGGCCCGGTGGACAGGATATTCACTCGCATGGGCTCCTCGGATGACATAGCGGGTGGCCGCTCCACCTTCATGGTGGAAATGACTGAAACCGCCAATATCCTGCACAATGCCACCGAACACAGCCTGGTGTTGATGGATGAAGTGGGCCGCGGCACCAGCACCTTCGATGGCCTTTCGCTGGCCTGGGCCACGGCCGAGCACCTGGCAAAGAACATCCGGTGTTACACCCTGTTCGCCACCCACTACTTCGAGCTGACCCAGTTGGCCGATGACCTCGAACATGCGGTTAACGTGCACCTGACCGCCACCGAGCACGACGACTCCATCGTGTTTCTGCACAATGTGCACGATGGCCCGGCAAGCCAGAGTTACGGGCTGCAGGTGGCAAAACTGGCCGGTGTACCCCAGGATGTGATCCGCAACGCCAAAACCCAGCTGGCGCATCTGGAAGGTCTGGAAGCAGGCAGCAACCCGTCACCGGCGCCCGTGAGCGTTAATGAGCCGAAACCGGCTACGCCATCTGCTACAAAGACCGCCAGTGTGGACGCAGTGTACCAGGGCGACATGTTTGCCATGGCCGAGCCGAGCGTGGTGGAACAGGCTCTGGAGAAGCTCGATCTGGACGGCATTACCCCAAGAGACGCCCTGAACCAGCTTTATGAACTCAAGGAGTTACTGGCAAAATAACAGCATTCTGCGCCAAACTTGATCTGGGTAATAACGATATAGCAGGCCAACGCTTGCGGCAGTGTGGGGGGCTCCCTACAATATCGCTCCAAATTATAAACGGGGCCGGGTAACTGACAGGCTCCTGATGAGACTGAATCTTCTACGAACCAGGGATCTGACTATGGCGTTTATCGTTACTGATAACTGCATCAAGTGTAAATACACCGACTGCGTGGAAGTCTGCCCCGTGGACTGCTTCTACGAAGGCCCCAACTTTCTGGTGATCGACCCGGACGAGTGCATTGACTGCGCCCTGTGCGAGCCAGAGTGCCCGGCCGAGGCCATCTTCTCGGAAGACGAGCTACCGGCAGGCCAGGAAGCCTTTGTTGAAATCAACGCAGAGCTGGCCGGCAAGTGGCCCAACATCACTGAAAAGAAAGACCCGCTGCCAGATGCCGAAGAGTGGGACGGTAAGCCCGACAAACTCAAGTACCTGGAGCGCTGAGACCAGGCCGCGCGCAAACAAAAAGGCCGGAGGCATCACCTCCGGCCTTTTTTGTGTTTGGCCCTGATGCGTTTCAGCCAGCGGCCGCCAGCAGCTTTTTCGTCGCCGCCGAACGATAGAACGGTTCCAGCCTGCGCCGCAACAACGCCTCCAGGTAGCCCTCCTGCCGGAGCAGATCCACCAGCGGCAAGCCCACCGCTTCAAGTTCCGTGACGATCACTTCCCGCGTGACGCCGATATCCGCGAGCAGGTTCATCACTGGTTGGTTACCATAACGGGCATACAATCCCTCCACTACTGCCTGAACACAGCCCTCAAAATACGGTGTCTGGCGGAAATGCAGCCAGAAGTCATAGCCCAGCACCACAAATTCCTGCAGCTGAACATCACCCAGTCCGTCCTGCAGATCCTCGATGGTTCGGTCTTCGAGAGACACCCAGGCCGCCATGACTGTGTCACGCAGTTCGTCATCACTCAAAGCCTTGTGCAGGAACTGCTCACTTCGGGCAATCAGGCTCGGCAGGCTGTCCGAAAGCCAGGCCTTGATGCGGCGTTCAAAGGTCTCATCCAGTCCCGGCACGGCCTTGTTAGCCATTTTCTTGCCGAATTTCATCATCGAGCCCACCCCGGGTACTGAGCGGGTAATCAGATTATCCTCGTAGAGGTAGTTCACCAGGCCGTGATAGACCACATTCGACACCAGCTCCTGATAAACCGGGTGCGCCATAATCTCACTGATCACCCGTTCCCGCTGGTGGCGCAACTCCAGGGCTTCCTCAACAAACGCACTGGCCTGCTCCCGGGACAGAATATCGCCCAGCCTGGTCTGGCTCTGAACCGGGGCCTTCAACACTTCGGTTGCCAGGTCCGCTGCCAGCTCCGGAATGCCGGCATCCAGCTCCATGCTCACCACCACCCGCCGGATCAGGCCCATAATCTGCTCGGCACTAACCACACGCTCCAGGGTCACGCTATTGGCATACTCCAGCAGTTCGTCCACTTCCTGATGCAGGAACTTTTTCAGTTTGGCGCCTTTCAGGGCATTCAGCTCGTGCCGAACGTGGGCTTCAAGTAATTGGTCCGCCAGGGTTGAGGTGGTCTCGGTCATAAGCCTGTTTTCCTTTGCCAGGTTTTCTTGTCTGGCAAAGAGGCTAACACGTTCCGGGGTAAGGCGGGTTTGCCCGAACTACACCTTCAGGCGTGATACAGGGCCAGTCTGGCGACCGGCCCGTTCGATTTACTGAAAATCACTGAACTCGTGAGGCTCGGCGGCCAACGCCAGGCAGATACTGCCCGGTCCCACATAAATGGCACTGGTAATGCCCATCTGGGACAACAACAGCTCAACGCCGTTCTGCTCGCAGGCGTCGCGAAGCCGATTCAGGCCCGGCAGATCCTCGATTTCGGTCCAGCTCAGGCCACAGGAAAGGCTGACGTACGGCGTCAGCAAACCCGCTTCCACCCGGGCGACCGCGTAATTCATCACCTTCTCTACAGCCATGTCGAAGTTACGGGTCTTGGCAACCGGCTTGCCTTCTGCGCCCTGCCCGAAAATCACCGGGATGATGTTCAGCGCCTTACCCAGGAAGGCAGCCACCGCAGAGACGCTCTTGTCTCCGCGGCGCCGGGCACGTTCACGGATGTAATGCAGATCCCGGGGGATAACGCAGGTGTAGATTTTGTCGGTAAAGGTTTCCACCTCATGGCGAAGCGCATTCTTGGTTACGTTCTGGCCAATCAGCTTCAGCGTGTGAGCCGCCAGCAGCCCCTGGCCGGCAAAGATCTGTTTACTGTCGATCACCCGCATGGAAAACTTGCCGTCCCGGCCCGCGGCTCTGCGCGCTTCTTCATAATGCGCCATCACCGAGTTCATGGCTTCAGATGCATTCTGGTAAATCAGGCTCCGGCTGCGGGTAACGGTTTCGCAGATAGCCACATCAAATTCAGTGACAATCTTTTCCATGAACAGATCGTGAATCTGCTCGGCGCTGAACGCCTCCGTCTCGGCTTCATGCCCTTTATCGAGCAGGCCACTCTGGTAGAACTCTTGCGTGCGGACAGGATCGTGGTTATCGATGTAGGTCTGGCCATCAATAATGGCCGTGACGGGCAGCACAAACAGGTCGTGTTTGCGGGCGAATTCATAGGGTAGATCACAGGCGCTATCAACGATCAGACCAACTCGCATGCTGAATGTCTCCGGGTTCGGGCGCGTCCTCTGGCGGGTACGCCCTTTCTTATGATTATTTTGCAGCGCCCCAGTGTTACACAGGCTGATGAAAATTTCAGCAACCCGGGAACCGGATCAGGCTTCCAGTTCCCTCAGATTGGCTTCCAGCAAACCACGATTGTCCATGTGTTTGCGGAACCGTTCGTCCAGGGCATCAATATCGTAGCCCCGGGCTTTCAGAGCTTCGTTGTATTCCTTGTGCTCGCGGCTATGCAGGGCCTCCTGGCCGATAAAGCCCTTGATCTCCTCCTTCAGCTTGGGATCGGTAATCTGATCCCGGTAGAGCCGGACTGCGTTGATAAACTGTTGCTCGCCATCCGGAAACTGCAGGGACAAGGCATTGAAAAAGGCCGTTCGGAAGGCATCGTTGCCGTGCCAGAGCGTTCTCAGTTCGGCACGTACATCGAACCGCAAGCGCCGGGGTTTGACCGTGACACCATGGGGGGTGGAGCTGATCGTCATGGCAGCCTCCTGTGGTCTGTTTGTTGTTATCGGGAGTTTGACTGCGGATAGTTTTTAATCAATTTAAAATCAGTTTACCCCCAGGTAACAACAAACCGGAAGGCATACCTCAAGAAAAAAAGACGCTTTGTCACAATATGACAACTTGTCAGAAATCCGAACAGAAACAAAAAAGGGAGGCGCTCAGGCCTCCCAAGGACACACAGTGGGTAGATGCCGCCGCCGAACACGGCGGTATCAGGTTCAGTGCTCTTTAACCGGCTCCACGCCCGGTGCTTCCGGGTCGGGGGTAAAGCCGAGAATATGAGTGCGCTCGATCAGGAAGTACAACACCGCACCGGTGGCCAGGCCCCAGCCTGCACCATAGACTGCCAGTACCACACCCATGGTGCCGGCAATACCCCGCTCGGTGTTGTTCTCCAGCTGCTCCAGGCCCACCATCAGACAGATGTAGCCGGTCAGCAGCAGGGTCAGCGACAGCGCAATTGGCAATACCGGCTGGAAGAAGCTCACCAGTGGCAGTACAAACAGTGCGATAAAGCCTGTAATCCAGAAGGTGCCGCCACCGCTGTAGATGGAATCCATGGCGTTACGACCGTACTTGTAGCGCTCGGCCATGGTGGCAGTTACCGCCGTCCAGATCGGACCGGCAAGGCCGGGGTATGGCGCGAAGAACGCGTGTCCGCCGTTCCGGATGGCCGTGACCAGGTGCACGCGGTCCACGCTGTTGTCGATGTCTTCGTCTTTGCGCAGGTGGTCGACACGGTTCATCAGGGACTGACCAACCACGATGTCACCGAAGGCAATGACGTAGGCAATGACTGCGGTCGGAATCGCATACAGGAATACATTCAGATCCGGGAAACCAACGCTAAACGGCAGGTAGTTCCACAACTGGTCAAACGCTGGCTTGGTGATCCCCCACTCAACATTCGGCACATCGTATTCGCCGGTGGCAAAGCCCACCAGAATGGCCACCACCATGCCCGGCACCATGCCGTAGTTGGCAATCTTGCGGGCCAGCACGTTCTTGTCGACAAAGCCTTTGAATGAAACGGAGAACATCAGATACAGACACACCAGGCCACCCACGATCAGGGAGATCGGCGTGTTGGCCAGGCGGCCGCCGGCCTCGATTTCACCCATCAATGCCGCAATACCGGCACCGATAATGATGCCGCCCTTCATGGAGCGCGGGATCCAGTTAACCAGTTTACTGCCCAGCCGGGTCACACCCAGAATCAGGAAGATCAGGAACACCAGGAACTGCAATGCAAACAGCGCCTGGATGGCCTCAGGGCCGGGTTCATAATCCGAAAGGAACAGCAGCACCACCGGAATACCCGGGGTAATCCAGCCGGGTACCAGAGGCACCCCCAGCAAGGCTGGCAGCATAAAACCGATACCGCAGATCACCACGTAGGCCAGGGCCACGTCGTAGGGAACACCGAGATATTTTTCCAGCAGCGGGATCATGGCCAGGCTGACCACAAACATGATCAACGCCTGCACCATCTCCGCAAATTCCCAGCGGTAATGCACAAACGGAAGACGAACTTTGAAGGGACCAGCAGGCCAGTACGGCTGCTCTTCACCATTTTTTCTGTGGAACATTTGCATAAAGAAACCTCCAGACACCGTGTTTCAGGCGCCAGCCAGTGTTGTTTTTGTGGAGAGGTATGGCTGCGCCGGCAGGCGCAGCCGTTAAAGGATTCAGTTCAGGTCTTTGGCCTGGTCCCTCAGTACGAACTTCTGGATCTTGCCGGTTGAGGTTTTCGGCAGCTCCGTGAAGACCACGGTCTTGGGCACCTTGAAGCGGGCCAGGTGCTCGCGGCAGAAGTTTATGATGTCGTCTTCAGACACATCCCCGGCTTCCGGCTTCAGGGTGATGAAGGCACAGGGGGTTTCGCCCCACTTCTCATCAGGCCGGGCAACCACCGCCGCTTCCAGTACGGCCGGATGACGATAGAGGGTATCTTCCACCTCGATGGTGGAGATGTTCTCGCCACCGGAGATGATGATGTCCTTCAGGCGATCCTTGATTTCCATGTAGCCGTCTTCGTGCCACACCGCCAGGTCGCCAGTGTGGAACCAGCCACCACGGAACGCCTCTTCCGTGGCGGTCGGGTTTTTCAGGTACCCCTTCATCACGGTGTTACCACGCAGGAAGATCTCACCGATGGTTTTGCCGTCCTTGGGGACTGGCTGCATGGTGTTGGGATCAGCCACCATGGTGCCGCCCAGCGTGTGGTAACGCACACCCTGGCGGGCTTTGATCTTGGCGCGATCATGCAGAGGCAGCTCGTCCCACTCGGATTTCCAGGCACACACAGTGACCGGTCCATAGACTTCGGTCAGGCCATACACGTGAGTAACCTTGATGCCCATTTCTTCGATGGAGCCAATCACCTGGGCAGGGGGCGCAGCGCCGGCAGTCATGGACTTCACTTCGTGGTCGATGCCCGCCTTGGCTTCCGGTGAGGCATTCAGCAAGGCATTGAGGACGATCGGGGCACCACACATGTGGGTAACCTGATGGTCACGAATCAGCTGCAGAATCTTCTCCGGGTCTACCCGGCGCAGGCACACGTGGGTACCGGCCATGGCAGTAATGGTCCAGGGGAAACACCAGCCATTGCAGTGAAACATCGGCAGCGTCCACAGGTACACCGGGTGCATGTCCATGGACCACACCGTCTGGTTGCCCAGCGCGTTGATGTAGGCACCGCGGTGGTGGTACACCACGCCTTTGGGATTACCGGTAGTGCCGGAGGTGTAGTTCAGGGAAATGGCATCCCACTCATTTTCCGGGAAACTCCACTGGAACTGCGGGTCCCCTTCCTGCAGGAAGGCCTCGTAATCCAGGTCGCTGACCTGAACGCCCTCACCATATTCCGGGTCATCCACGTCAATCACCAGCGGCTTGTGCTCCAGATGGCGCACCGCATCCTTGATCACCTGACCGAACTCCCGGTCAGCAATCACCACCTTGGCTTCGCCATGCTCCAGCATGAAGGCGATGGCTTCGGCATCCAGGCGAACGTTCAGGGTATTGAGCACGGCACCGATCATAGGGATGCCGAAATGGCACTCCACCATGGCCGGAATGTTCGGCAGCATCACGGCAACGGTGTCGCCCCGGCCGATTCCACGGCCTTTCAGGGCAGATGCCAGGCGCAGACAGCGGTCGTAGGTTTCAGCCCAGGTGCGGCGGATAGCACCATGAATGATGGCCGGGTAATCCGGATACACACTGGCCGTGCGCTCGATAAAATCTATGGGGGATTGAACAGCGTAGTTCGCGTCCCGGGGCTCTAGGCCCTGGTCAAAGATCGACGTCATTGGCGTGGTCCTCTAACTCGGATGTTGTTCTTATGGCGTATTCAGAAGAATCGCTAAAGCAGCTATAATCAGCATTGCCGAAAATGGTAGACCACAGCAAAATTACTAGAAACTCTACCATGGTATTATGGGAATACTTCTATAAAACATGACAGATCCCAACAATTCTCGACAAATCAATCTCCTACTGGACAGCGATCCGCAACCCACGCTGATTCTGGCAGCCGACGCCACGGTATCCGACTGCAACCGTGCCACCCGTGAGTTGCTCACTATCAGTAAAGCACAGACACCAGATGCTTTGTTACCGGTAAACACTCAGGCGCTGGTGCAGGCGGCCATCGGCCAGGGCCGGGCCATTGAGGATGTGGAGTCACGGTTCAGTGATCGAATCGTTCTGTGGAGTTTTATTCCCCTGCCAGAGGGCACGCAGGTTCTGGTGCGCGGGCGCGATGCCACCAACGACATTCGGGATCAGGAGCAGGCGGTCCGCTCCAACCGGCTTTACCGCCTGATCACTGAGAACACCACCGACCTGATCTCCCGCCATGCCCCGGATGGCCGTTTTATCGACGCCACGCCCGCTTCCTGGCGGCTGCTGGGATACTGGCCCGAAGAGCTGCGCGGCAAAGCCCTGGAAGACGTTTTCCAGGGGGAGAATCTGGCCGAAGAGCTGGCACAAACCCGCCACCGCCTGCGGGAAGACGGCTACGCCACCCTCACTCTGGAACTCCATCACCGGGACGGCAGCCGCCGCTGGTTCGAAATTGCCAGCCGGGCCATCCGCGAGACATACACCGGTGCCGTAGTCGAAGTGATCAGTGTCTCCCGTGATATTACGGCCCGGGTAGAATCGGAAGAGCAGAACCGCCGACTGGCAGACGAGCTGGCCCATACCGCCCGCCTGGCCACCCTGGGCGAGCTCGCCTCGAGCATTGCTCATGAAATGAACCAGCCGCTGGCCTCCATCGTCAATTTCGCCAGCGCCAGCCAGCGTTTTCTCAAGGAAGCGGACAAACATCCGGACCGTCTGCTGAAAGTGGACGACGGTCTGCAGAAGATCGTGCATCATGCCAACCGGGCCTCAGAGGTCATCAAACGGCTGCGAGCTTTCCTGCGCAAGGGCCAGAAGCGCATGGCTCCAGTCTCGCTCAATGCCGTTATCAGCGACGTGGTGAAACTGTGCCAGTGGGAAGCTGAAAAAAACGGGGTCCGGTTACAGGAGTATCTGGCCGCCGATTCTCCCGTGATTACCGCAGACCCGGTTCTGCTGGAGCAGGTATTGATCAATCTGGTCCGTAACGGCATAGAAGCCAATGTCGAAGCCCGTGGCGAAACCGGCCGGCTGTCCCATATCGTGGTGACCACCTGCATCAACGATCAGCGCGAAACCCTGATCCAGGTCACCGACGAGGGCACGGGCCTGGATGACGAAGGCATACGCCAGATGTTTCAGCCGTTTTTCACCAGCAAACCCAAAGGCCTGGGGCTCGGGCTGTCCATGAGCCGCTCCATTATCGAAGGTTTTGGCGGCTTTCTCGACGCCATACCCGCCGAAACCGGCGGGCTGTCATTGATCTGCCGGTTTCCGCCCAACCAGCACCGGCTCGCCCCAAATCGCACCGCAGATTTCGCACATTCGCCAGGAGAAAAACCCTGATGCCAGACACGCACAACACGGTCTACGTGGTCGACGACGACGCCGGCATGCTTGAATCCACCCAGTGGCTACTGGAATCAGTGGGGCTGAAGGTGAAAGCCTACAGCGATGGCCGCCAGTTTCTGGATGCGGTGGAAGACCAGCGCCCTGGCTGCGTGGTTCTCGATATCCGTATGCCGGGGCTGGGGGGATTGAACGTACAGGAAGAGTTGCAGAAACGAGGCCTGGACGTGCCGATCATCTTTGTTTCCGGCCACGCCGACGTACCCATTGTGGTACGGGCCTTCAAGTCCGGGGCTTTTGATTTCATCGAAAAGCCGTTCAACGAACAGCTGTTGCTGGACAGCGTACAACAGGCTTTGCAGGACACAGGCGAGGCGACACCAAACGCGGCCCCCTCGGCCAGCACCGAAGCACTGCTTGCCAGCCTCACCCGCCGGGAAAAGGATGTGTTCCTGCCCCTGGCCCAGGGTTACACCAGCAAGGAAATTGCCGAGCAACTCGATGTCAGCGTCAAGACCATCGACCTGTACCGGGCCCGGGTGATGAAGCGCCTTGGTGCCGAGCGCCTGCCAGACGTGACCGGCCTGGCCATTGCCGCGGGTCTGTTGAACCCGCTCGAACTCAGGCAGCCCGCTCAGCCAGAATGACGCTGGACTTCGTGGGCCAGGTAGCCCAAACGTATCACAGCGGTCTCCAGCCGGTCCGTCCAGGGATTGCCGCCGTTCAGCCTCAGGCAGTTCTCGAACTTGTTGGTGGTTGAGAACATCAGCCCCGGCGCCACGTTGATGTTTTCGGCCCGGGCCCGCCGATAGACTTCGGTACCCGATACGCCATCCGGCAGCTGCACCCAGAGCACAAACCCACCCTGGGGTCGGCTGACCGCCGTACCCTCCGGGAACGACCGGGCCACGGACGATCGCAGCCGCTCGGTCGCCTCCCGGAAGTGTTGCCGGGCACCGCGCAAATATCGGTCGTAACCGCCCTGCTCCAGAAAATGCGCCACCGCCAGCTGTGGAATGGACGAGGTTGCCAGATTCACAAAATATTTGTGCTGGCGGGCACTGGCCATGTGCCGGCCGGGAATCATCCAGCCCAGTCTCAGGCCCGGTGAAATGGTTTTGGAAAAGGAGCTGCAGTAGATCACGTTGTCTGCGCGATCAAAGGCCTTGGCAGGCCGCGGTCGTTCACCGGTGTGGTAAAGGTCGCCATAGATATCGTCTTCAATCAACGGCACATTGGCAGCCGCCATCATGGCCACCAGCTGCTGCTTGCGCTCGTCCGTCATCCGGGCACCCATGGGATTACTGTGATTCGGCACCACCACGCAGGCTTTCAGCGGCCACTGTTCCAGGGCCAGCTGCAGGCCCTCCAGACTGATGCCATCAGACGGATGGGTTGGAATCTCAATCACCCGGAGCCCCACCACCTCCAGCGCCTGCAAGATACCTGGAAAGGAAGGCGACTCCACCGCCACAATGTCACCGGGCTGGGTCACAGCCCGCAGGGCCAGAATGATGGCTTCCTGGGCACCGTTGGTGGCGAGCACATCGTCTGGCGAGATCGGCACGCCGAGGGTGGCCATGCGCTGGGCAATCTGCCGGCGAAAGGATTCTTTGCCGGGGAAGGCATAATCCAGGGTTTCCAGGCCTCGCCGGGCAGCCCACAGGGTGCTCTGCTGGATCTGCCGCAACGGCAGATAATCCGGGTGTGGTATGGCGGTTGCCAACGGCACCATGCGCTTCTGCTCGTCCGCGCACAGATCCAGAGTCATTTCCCGGGCAGACACCGGCAGCGGCTGGCTGCGTTGTTCTGACATCCTGGGCTCCGGCACGTCCCTGGCAGGCAGCCTTACGAAATAGCCACTGCGCTCCCTGGCCTGCAGATAGCCACGGGCTTCCAGCGTCTGGTGGGCCTGAAGCACCGTGGAAATGCTGACTCCGAACTGGCGGCTGAGCACCCGAACCCCGGGCAACCGCTCTCCCTCCCGGTAAACGCCATCCCGGATCAGCCCCTGCAGCTGATCTGCTACCTGGTTATAAAGCACGCCCATGGTCATCTCCCTGTTTGCAGTGGGCCAGTCAAAATCTATTGCAGCAGATCCGGCGCCAATTCAGGCAGTACAGATTGGCTACTTTTCGGCCAGCACAGTTCAGATTATAGGCCATCTGTACCGATTCAATGCCTGGTTAACTGAATCTGTTATGGCAACACGGATAGGCGAACAATAAAGCCATCCACTGAAGAAGGAGTTTCACCATGGCACAGGTACAGAAAACCCACGAGCGTTTTGATCAGCAACCGGAAAGATCCAGAGCCAGTCAGAAGGATCTGTTCAACCTTGCCGGTGCAGACGCTACTACAGGCAGCGGTCTTCACCTCAAAACCATACAAGGCCTGGCCCGGGAGGGCATCCGGGTAGTCCCGGCCGGCCACAACCACTGGATTCTCACCGGCAACCGCCCGCTGCCGGAAGTCCACTGCTACAGTGAGCAGGAATTGCAGCGCTTTGCCCGTTCGCGGGCCAGACATTATCTGACCACCCCCAACAGGGAGAGCCTATGAACACCACACCGATTTATCAGGTTGATGCCTTTACCAACGCCCTGTTCGGCGGTAATCCGGCGGCCGTTATGCCGCTCGACCAATGGCTGCCAGACGACCGGATGCAGGCAATAGCGCTGGAGAACAACTTGTCGGAGACCGCGTTTCTGGTGCCGCTGTCAGAGTCAGACCCGGCGGATTTTCATATCCGCTGGTTCACCCCCACGGTGGAAGTCCCCCTGTGTGGCCATGCCACACTGGCTTCGGCATGGGTGGTGTTCAACCGGCTGAACTGGCCGGCCGACACCGTACGTTTTCACTCCAAAAGTGGCCCATTGGCCGTTACCCGCCGGGCAGAAGGCTGGCTGGAGCTGGATTTCCCGAACCTGCCCTTCGAGCACAGGCCAACACCGGCGCTGATTCTGGAGGCCATGCCCGGGGCGCCGGCCGAGTCTTTCTACGTGCCCAACGACACCAATTACATGGTGGTGCTGGGCTCCGAAGACGAAGTGCGAAGCGCCAGCCCCGATAACCGCAAGCTGGCCGAGCTGGGCAACCAGGGCCTGATTGTGACCGCCCCGGGAACGGACTGCGATTTTGTCAGCCGGTATTTCGCTCCCGGTGCCGGTATCGACGAGGACCCCGTGACCGGCTCCATCCACAGTGTGTTGGTGCCCTACTGGGCTGAGAAGCTCTGTAAAACGGGACTCAGGGCCCGCCAGGTTTCTGCCCGCGGCGGCGAACTGCGCTGCGAGCTCCGGGGCGAGCGGGTGGCTATCGCTGGCCAGGCAGCCTTTTACATGGAAGGCTCCGTTCAGCTGCCGTGAGGCTGGTATACTGCCCGGCGTTTTTCACCAACGGCGAGCAGTCTCATGGCAGGTTCATCCTCAGCGTATGACGTAATTATCATCGGCGCCGGCGCAGCAGGGCTGATGTGTGCGGCAACCGCCGGCTACCGGGGCCGGCGTGTGCTGGTGCTGGACCATGCCAACAAACCGGGCAAGAAGATTCTGATGTCCGGTGGCGGGCGCTGTAATTTCACCAATCTGAACAGCACACCCGCCAATTTCCTCTCGGACAATCCCCATTACTGTATCTCAGCGTTAAAGCGTTACACGCCCCAGGATTTCCTCGAACTGGTGGATCGCCACGGCGTCGAGTACGAGGAGAAAGCGGCCGGTCAGTTGTTTTGCCGGAACAGCGCCAAAGACGTCCTCAATGTCCTGCTGACCGAATGTGAATGGGCGGGCGCGGAGATCCGGCTGAAGACCCAGATTCAGAAGGTACGGGAGGTGAACGATGGCTATCAGGTTGTGACCGGCAGCGGCGTGCTGAGCTGCGAATCTCTGGTGGTTGCCTGCGGCGGCCTGTCCATTCCCACCATGGGCGCGACCGGATTCGGTTATGAGCTCGCCAGAAAATTCGGGTTGAACGTCCTGCCGACCCGGGCCGGGCTGGTGCCCTTTACCCTGCAACCGGAGCTGAAACAGCAACTGGCGCCACTCTCGGGGGTCAGTTGTCCGGTCGATGTCCACTGCCATAACCAGCACTTCCGTGAGCCCATGCTGATGACGCACCGGGGGCTGAGTGGCCCGGCCATGTTACAGGTGTCCAGCTACTGGCGGCCGGGTGATGAGGTGCACATCAACCTGTTACCCGGCCAGCCAATTCAGGAGGACCTGCTGGCACTTCGAAAGCAAAAGCCGCAATCCACTCTGGCGCAGTATCTCAACCAGCATCTGCCCAAACGTTTTGCCCAGGCATTTAATGAACTTCAGGGCTGGCAGGGCCCTCTGCAAGGCTGCAGCAATCAGGACATCGAGCAGATTGCCGACACCCTGGGCAACTGGACGGTGAAACCGGCCGGCACCGAAGGCTACCGAACCGCGGAAGTAACCCTGGGCGGGGTCGATACGCGCCAGCTCTCCTCCAAAACCATGGCGGTTCTGGACCGGCCGAATCTGTTTTTTATTGGCGAAGTGGTGGACGTGACCGGACACCTGGGTGGTCACAATTTCCAGTGGGCCTGGGCGTCCGGTGTGGCTGCCGGCAACGAGGCCTGAGCCCCGCTACAGGTACTTCTCGATAGGCAACCACGACAGCATCCGCGACATGGCCCGGCGCCAGAAACCCACCTCCGGCTCGTGCTGCACCTCCTGCCCCTCTGACCGCCATACCAGTTCATCCTGGCCGTTCAGTTCAACCCGCCAGCTGTTCCGGGGCTCCATGGCGTAACGGATATCGTCCGCCACGGCACCGGCGAGCTCCTGACTTTTGATCACCAGCACCGTCTCGCCATTTAGATAAATGGAACGCAGATTCACGTTAAAAGAACCGATAAACAGGGTTTCCCGATCAAACACCACCGCTTTGGAATGAAGGCTTACCTCACCGCCGTCACAGGCCGCACTGGCGGCCACCCAACGTTGGCAGGCAGGGGCATCCGGTCGCAATTCGTGCAGCTCAATACCCTGCTGCAGCATCGCCCGGCGCCAGCGGGCATAACCCGAATGATTGGTCACCAGATCATTCGTCGCGAGGGAGTTGGTCAGTGCAGCGACCTCCAGGCGACCGTTGCCAATTCCGTCAACCGCTTTCAGCTGGTTGTCGGTGAGGATCAGATACGCCGATTCAATCAGAATCTCGGAGCGAGCATCCTCTACCAGATCATACAGTGCTTGTGCGGTTCTCTGGGGAGCCTCTGCCGGTGCATCCGGATCTTCTGGAGGCGGATCGAACATCAGTTCGGCGGGTGCAGACACGGTATTGGCAAACAAGGTCTCCAGATAGCCCCTTGCTGTTTCCCGGTCTCCAGGTGGCTCGATCTGGTAATGCCTGGATGCGGCGGACTCGATCAGGGCGCTGAGTTTCGATTGCGGCTGCTGAGGCTTCGAATAAAGCTCTGCCAGCGGCAGGGTCCAGGGACTGTCCCAGTAGGCCTCGAAATTGGCGGTCATATCCCCCGCCAATGGCCCCAGCACCAGAACATCGCGATCCCGGAAGTTCAGTGTCGGATGCTGATCGAAATACTCATCCCCGATGTTCCTGCCCCCGGCAATACCCACAAGACCATCCACCACAAAGGTTTTGTTGTGCATGCGCCGGTTGATGCGATCAAAGTCAGTGATAAATGAGAGCCAGCGGCCAAAGCCATCCCGGGACCGGGATGGGTTGAAAATACGCACGCGGATATTGGCATGGGCATCCAGCAGGGCGAACAGGGATTCCTTGCCAGCGACGTTTATATCGTCCAGCAGCAGGCGAATCACCACTCCGCGATCCGCAGCCGCAACCAACCGGCTGGCCAGGTAGCGGCCGCTGTCATCGTCGTTCCAGATGTAATACTGGGCGTCGATGCGCTGGCTGGCGGTCTCGATCAGTGCGGCCCTGGCCAGGAAGGCATCCTCGCCAGTGTTCAGCAGTTTTACCGCCGGCAGCCCGGCGCCGACCCGCTCCTGGCTCTGCGACTGCAGAAAAGCGTCTGGCTCCGAGGCGACCGGTATTGCCGGCCCGTGTTCCATCGGCTTGATCCCTCCTGCACAGCCAGCAAGGACAACCAGGGATATCAGGGGCAATAACCTTCTGATCATCGGCTTCCCCTCTCGGCTGCCTGTGAGCAATGGTTGCTCCTTATCTGAGAATAACCAGCGGCTTGTGCGCGGTTTTCAGCATGGTGGTTGTTGTACTGCCCACCAGAAACTGGCGGATTCGCGAGTGGCCGTAAGCGCCCATCACCAGAATGTCGACGCTGTGCTCTTCCTGATAGGCGTGCAGCGTGGGCTCCACATCGCCAGCGCGGATAGCCAGCGTGATCTCAACACCGAGGCCTTCCAGCATTTTTTCCGCTTTTTTCAGTTGTTCCCAACGATCGGCCGTGTCGGCTCCAACCATCACCAGGTGCAAAGGCATGCCCCGTAACACCGGGCTGGCCGCAATCATCTCAATGCCCTTGAAGGCGGTCGCGGAACCATCAAAGGCCACCATGGCACTTTTCGGCTCGCTGTATTCATCTGGCACCAGTAGAATCGGACGATGCACACTACGGATCACGGTCTCAAGCTGGCTACCGATGTGCACATCGCGATCGGAACTGCTTTCACCGTGCAACCCCATCACAAATAGCCGGGTTTCTTTTTCCAGCGCGGTCAGAGCCTCGGCCAGGTTGTCATGGCGCTGGCGCTTGACCGTCTCGCCAATACCCGCAGTTTTTACCCTGGCCTCCGCTTCGTCCAGCATGTGGTGGCCATGCTCCAGGGCAAGCTTGGAACGCTTACGGTCCAGCTCCGCCAGCTCATCCAGCAATTGCTCGCGGCTGCCAAGGCCGATGCTGCCAGCCAGATCCGGTTCGGCCGGATACCGTTCTTCATCCAGAACATGCAGCAGCATCAGCGGCGTGTCCATGTGGCGGCTGGCCCAGGCGGCAAAATCGCACACTGCAGGGGCGGCCCGGGAACCGTCAATACACGCCACAATTCTCAACTTGTCTGCCGTCATAGCTGCCTCGCCTTGCGCCTGATTCTGGCTGTTATTATTGCTGCGAATGTCAGAGTTTTCTTTGGTCTGAGTCATATCAGTGCCCCATCAGCTGGTCAACGGCGTCGGGCTTGTCGTGCACCCCGAAGCGGTCAACGATGGTGGCACTGGCCTCATTGAGGCCAATCACTTCCACATCCGCACCCTCACGGCGGAACTTGATCACTGCCTTGTCCAGCGCGCCAACGGCGGTAATGTCCCAGAAGTGCGCGCGGCTGAGGTCTATCACAACATTGTCCACCGCTTCCTTGAAGTCAAAGGATTCCAGGAATTTTTCCGAGGAACTGAAAAACACCTGGCCCACCACGGTATAGCGACGGGTATCCGTTGCCTCGTCCAGCTCGGAGGTCACCAGCATGTAATGGCCAACCTTGTTGGCGAAGAACAGGGCCGCCAGCAGCACACCGGCCAGCACGCCGAAAGCCAGGTTGTGGGTGGCGACTACCACAATGACCGTAACCAGCATCACGATATTGGTGGACAATGGGTGCTCCCTGAGATTACGGATGGAATCCCAGCTAAAGGTACCGATGGAGACCATAATCATCACGGCCACCAGGGCGGCCATCGGAATCTGCACCAGCCACTTGTCGAGCACCAACACCAGAATCAGCAGAAAGACACCGGCCGTGAGCGTGGATAAACGTGTGCGACCACCGGATTTCACGTTGATGATGGACTGACCGATCATCGCGCAGCCGGCCATGCCGCCCAGCAAGCCGGAACCGATATTGGCAATGCCCTGGCCCTTGCACTCGCGGTTACGGTCGCTGGTAGTGTCCGTAAGATCATCGACAATCGTCGCCGTCATCAAGGATTCCAGCAGCCCTACCACGGCAAGACCGAGTGAATAAGGCAGGATGATCATCAGGGTTTCCAGCGTCAGCGGTACGTCTGGCCACAGAAAAATCGGCAAGGTATCCGGCAATTCACCCATATCACCTACGGTACGAATATCCAGCCCCATAACCATGGAGACAATGGTCAAACCGACGATGCAAACCAGCGGAGACGGAATCAACTTGCCCACAGTGGGTATCAGCGGGAAGAGATAGATAATAGCCAGACCAGCGGCGGTCATGGCGTAGACATGCCAGGTCACATTGGTGAGTTCCGGCAACTGGGCCATAAAAATCAGGATGGCCAGAGCGTTCACGAAACCGGTCACCACTGAACGGGATACAAACCGCATCAAGCCGCCCAGTTTCAGGTAGCCGGCGGCAATCTGGATCACACCGGTCAGCAGGGTTGCCGCCAGCAGGTATTGCAGCCCATGCTCTTTCACCAGCGTCACCATCAGCAGCGCCATGGCGCCGGTGGCCGCCGAGATCATTCCCGGGCGGCCACCGACAAAGGCAATAATCACGGCAATACAGAAGGAGGCATACAAGCCCACTTTCGGGTCAACCCCGGCAATGATAGAGAAGGCAATCGCCTCCGGAATCAGTGCCAGCGCAACCACGGTTCCGGCGAGTAAGTCGCCACGGATGTTCGAAAACCAGTTCTGCTTGAGTGCGTTTGTCATGGTCAGGGGTGTCGCTTTCAATTCCTGGGGATATCAGATCGGGGCCGCGAAGGGTACCAGAAACCGTCCTGAAAGTATGGCCAGACTGGCTATCCAGACAGACCGGGGGTGCCGCCGGGGCCGCTAATTGCCTAGAATGCGTTTAAATAATCTTTGTGGTGACAAGTACATGGATGATGTAGCAAGCCAGTTCCTAAACGCCAACCAGACCACCATCAATCTGGCCGTGGCCTTGCTGCTCGGGGCCATCATTGGCCTGGAGCGGGGCTGGGATGCCCGGGAGCAGAAATCCGGGGAACGCATTGCCGGTATCCGCACCTTCTCACTGGTCGGGCTGTTGGGCGGTATTGCCGCCGTATTGTCGGAGCAGATTACCCCCTGGGCCTTTCCGGTATTGCTACTCAGTGTAGTGGCCATGGGGCTGGTGGCCTACAGCGAGCGCCTGGAACACATCCGCAATTTCAGCATTACCGGCATGGTCGGCATGTTGCTGACCTTCTGTTTCGGCGCTGTTGCCGTGGCGGTGGATCCGGTGATCGCCACCGCTGCTGCGGTGGTCACCGCCATCATTCTGGACAACAAGGAAGAAATCCACGGCTGGGTGCACAAGCTTCAGGCCAGCGAACTGGACGCTGCCCTTAAACTGCTTTTGATCTCGGTGGTGATGCTGCCTCTGCTGCCAAACGAGGCCATGGGCCCGGGTGGCGTGCTCAACCCCCGGGAAATCTGGTGGATGGTGGTGATGATCGCCTCCATCTCATTTGTCGGTTACTTTGCCATCCGGGTGGCCGGAGCCCGCAAAGGCATTCTGTTCACCAGCCTGTTTGCCGGGCTGAGTTCATCTACCGCCCTGAGCCTGCACTTCGCCCGGCAATCGGCGAAAAATCCCGACTTCAGCCCGCAGTTTGCTGCCGGCATCCTGATTGCCTGCGGCACCATGTTCCCCCGGATTCTGGTTTATTGCCTGGTCATCAACAAGGCACTGCTACCCAGCCTGATCTGGCCGGTCGCCATGATGACCGCCCTCCTCTACGTGCCCGCGCTGATCATTTGGCGCCGCAACGCCCGGCAACTGCAGGTGAGCCAGCCCACCATGAACCAGAACCCGCTGGATCTCTCTTCCGCACTGGTGTTCGGTTTCTTGCTGACCGCCATTCTGTTACTGGGGGAATTCCTCAAGAATGCCTTTGGCGATGTCGGCATTTACGCCCTGGCCGCCACCTCTGGCGTGGCGGATGTCGATGCCATCACCCTGTCTCTTACCCGGATGTCCAACGATGGCCTGGGCATGGATGCAGCCGTGCTGGGGATTGTCATCGCGGCAGCGGTGAATAATCTGGTGAAATCGGGCATCGCCTGGAGTATCGGCAACCGACAAACCGGTCTGCTGGTGGCTGGCCCGATGGTGTTATCTCTGGCCGCAGGCCTGTTGGTGGCCTGGCTGCAATAAGGTATCAGCCAGCCTTACGAAAGGTCAGATTGTAGCGGGCCGAGCCGGTCACCGGGTGTTCACCGGCTTTCAGAGTCAGGACGCCGTGGTAACGCAAACGGGCCGGGCCGCCCCAGACCACCACATCACCATGTTCCAGCAGAATACGCGCGGGGCGGTCACTGCGCTTGAGCCCGCCAAACTGAAACACAATGGGCAAGCCCAGGGACACCGACACAATGGGCCAGAAAAAGTCTTTTTCATCCTTATCCTGATGCAAACCCATTTTGGCCCCTGGCTGGTAGCGATTGATCAGGCAGGCATCCGGATCGAAACCGGGAAACCCCGCCTCCTGTGCTGCAGTGCGGGCCAAGGAGAGAAAGCTTTCGGGCATGGCCGGCCACAGAAGCCCGGATAACGGATCCTGGGGCTGGTAGCGATACCCTGTCTCGTCGGTCACCCATCCCAGGGGGCCGCAACAGGTCATGGCGGCCGACATCTGATGGCCACCCGGCGTTTTCATATGGCGGAACGGCGCGTGACGCGTCACCTGATCTATATCTCGCATCAAGGCCTGCTGGTGCTTCACGGCATGACGCCGTAGCACAACCACGCCCTCGTCAAAGGCTTCCACTGTCGGTTGATCATTCAACCCGGAAAACAGATCTGGCGTCATAAGCCACCCGTTTATCTTCTGAAATCAGAATAACGCCCGCAGAGCGTCTACACTTAGAGAACCCTTCATCCGTCGCTGGATCCCGACGCTGTGAGACAGACAAAACCGCCACACAACAAACAGACCGCCCGGGTATCACTGGCATTCCTGATTGCGTCTGCCATCACCCTGGGAATGCTGATACTGGCCATAACACTGGTGGCCCAGAGTTATCGGGGCATGGAACAGGCCAAGGTCACCGCTGCCGCCGCCACTGCCCGACAGCTGGCTCTAAGCGTGGACGATCGTATCAATGCCATTACCCAACCGCCGGCTACGGCGCTGGCCTTGTTGCGGCACGACCCACTCACCCGGAGTTCTACCCTTGAGCAACGACGGCAACGCCTGCCGGTGATTGCCGATGTGCTCACCAGCAGCGATATTGTCAGTGCGGTATACGCAGGCTATGACAATGGCGATTTTTTCCTGTTCCGTAAGATTCGCAGTTCGGGCTCACTCCAGTTTCCGGACGCCCCCGCAACCAGTCGCTATCTGCTGCAAAGCCTGGAATACCAGGGCAACCTGCGCAAGGGCATCTGGCAATTCTATAACAGCGACCTGGAACTGCTCGAACGCCGCTCGCTGCCGGATTACGACTATGATCCCCGCCAGCGCCCCTGGTATCAGGCAGCCAGGGCCGGAGATTCGCTCCAGCTATCAGCGCCTTATGTGTTTTTCACCACCCAGGAAACCGGGCTGACCCTGTCTCAGAGGGCCGCCAGTATCCCGGGTACCGTGCTGGGTGTTGATGTCACCGTGACCGACCTGGGCTCGCAACTGGCGGAGCTGAAACAGACCGCAGGAAGCCGGCTGGCCATTGTCAGCGCTTCCGGGGAACTCCTTGCAGACGCCGACGGTAACACCGAACCCGATGCCGTGATCCGCCAGGTGCTTGAGCCGGGCACCAACCGGGAAATCCGCCGCTTTCATCAGCAGGGCCGTGACTGGTATGGCATGGCCGAGCAACTTGGAACCCTGCCCGATGAAGCACTCTCCGTAGTTGTCGCCATTCCCTCGGATGAACTGCTGGCCGATGTCTGGGCTGCCCTTGCCCGCCAGACCGCGATCGCCGGCGCCATAGCGCTTCTGCTGTTGATACTTGGCTGGTTTATGGGGCGCCAGGTGGGCAAACCCCTTGAACGCCTGACCGACCGGGTCAGCAGCCTCTCCCGCTTCCGCTTTGACACGCCAATCCGCTCGGAGTCCCATATCCGGGAAGCCTCGGAACTCAGCATTGCCCTGGATGACATGGCCCGCACCATCCGAAGCTTCCAGAACATCGCCACGGTGCTCAACCGGGGCCAGGATCTGAACCAGTTGTTACGCGACATTCTTGATCAGATCATCGCCATCGTCAGCCAGGAACGGGGCGCGATTTACCTGTACAGCAGCCATGAACATAAGCTCGACCTGGCTGTTAACCGCGGACTTGAACTGCCCGCCAGCCTGCCAGCCATCAACCAGGCGGCAGACGATAACGAGATCATTCGACAGCTCAGAAACCACATATCCGGCCACCCGGTGTTTGCCATCCTGCGTAATCGACGCAAGAAACTCATTGGTGCATTGATCATCGAGATGGAAGTGGGCGACCACACCCATCTCAGTGATGACCTGATTGTTTTCGTGGATGAAATTGCCGGCTCCGCCGCCGTTGCCATCGAAACCCGTGAACTGATCGAAAGCCAGCAGGCCCTGCTCGATGGGTTTATCCGCCTGGTGGCCAGCGCCATTGATGCCAAGTCGCCCTACACCGGCGGCCATTGCGAGCGGGTGCCCAAGCTCGCCCAGATGATCACGGAGGTGGCAGAGCAGGCATCGGAAGGGCCTTTTGCCCATTTCCGCATGAACGAAGACGAACGTTACGAATTTCACCTGGCGGCCTGGTTGCACGACTGCGGCAAGATCACCAGTCCGGAATATGTGGTCGACAAAGCCGTAAAGCTGGAAACCATCTACAACCGCATCCACGAAATCCGGACCCGCTTTGAAATCCTGCACCGGGATGCCGAGATCCGTTACCTTCAAGCCTGCCTGAATGGAGAAGACCCGACCGAGGCTGCCCGTTCCAGAGATGAGGCCCAGGCACAATTGCAGGCTGACTTTGGCTTCCTGGCAAACGCCAATGTGGGCAGTGAGTCCATGTCGGACGAGGATGTAGTGCGCATTCGCCAGATCGGAGCCCAGACCTGGCAACGCCATTTCAGTGACCGACTGGGCCTCTCCGGGGATGAGCAGCAAGCCCTGGCGGGTTCTCCGGAAGCGGCACTGCCCGCCACCGAGCCACTGCTGGCAGACAAACCCTGGCATATTCGCACCTGGGGCGACCGGGTGCCTCCGGTCCAGCGGGACGACCCGCGCAATCTCTGGGGCTTTGACATGAAGCTGCCTGAGTATGCCTACAACCGGGGAGAACTCCACAATCTGACCATCCAGTACGGCACCCTGACGGAAGAAGAGCGCTTCCGTATCAACGAACACATCGTGCAGACCATCTGCATGCTGGATGCCCTGCCCCTGCCAGACCGTCTGGCCCGTGTGCCCCGGCTGGCCGGCACCCACCACGAGCGTATGGACGGCAAGGGCTACCCCTTCGGCCTGAGCGGTGAGGACATGAGCATTCCCGAGAAAATCATGGCCGTGGCTGACATCTTCGAGGCGCTGACCGCCGTGGATCGCCCTTACAAGCAGGGCAAGACACTGTCTGAAGCGCTGAACATCATGGATAAAATGACCAGACAGGGCCATATAGACCGGGACGTATTCCTGCTCTTCGTACGCTCCGGAACCTATCGGCGCTACGGCGCCCAGCACCTGAAGGCCGAGCAGATTGATGCCGTGGATGAAAGCCTGTTCATGAAGCCCTGACCAAAAACACGTATATTCTCAGGACTGTTTACTCAACGAAGGATAGAGAATGCTGTTCGCAATCATTTTTGGCGGTCTGATCGGTTATGCCTTTGGTCGATTCCCCGGCTTTCTGGTTGGCGCAGCCATTGGTGCGTTCCTGTTCCAGCGCATGAAAAGCCGACTGCTGGGCAAGCTTCAGGGGCTGCAGGCCGGTTTCATTGAATCCGTGTTCGCGGTGATGGGCGCCCTGTGCAAGGCCGATGGTGTGGTCTCACGGGATGAGATTCAGATGGCAGAGGCCATGTTCGTTCGCTTTCGCCTGAACGAATCCCAGAAAGCCATGGCCAAGGAAGCGTTCAACCGTGGTAAAGCATCGGACTTCGACCTGGACGCCGAACTCCAGCGCTTCATGCAGGCTTCCGGCCGCCAGCCGGTACTGTTGCAGATGTTTCTGCAGGTACAGGTGTCTGCGGTTGCCGCAGACGGGCAGGTGCATCCGGCCGAGCACGAAATGCTGGTTCGTATCGCCCGTGGGCTGGGGCTGCCGGAAAGTCAGGTCGACCAGCTTGAAGCTATGCTGCGTGGCGCCCATGCCGGCCAGGCGGGCGGTACCCGCAATTATTCCAGCAGCCAGCAGATCGATGATGCCTACAAGGTTCTTGGCGTCTCGCCAGAGGCCTCAGACGCCGAGATCAAGCGCGCTTACCGCAAACTGATGAGTGAAAACCACCCGGACAAACTCGCCGGACGCGGCTTGCCGGAAAGTATGCGGGAAATGGCGGAAGAACGAACCCGTGAAATCAGCCACGCTTACGACGTGATCAAGGAAGCGCGGAACAAAGCATCCTGAACCCGACAGTCAGAACCAGCGGGGCACCCGTTTGCAATAGGCCTCGTATTGCTCACCAAAACGCTTGGCCAGGGCTTTCTCTTCCTCCCTGGCCTGGCGCATGATTACCAGCACGCCGGTCACCAGGCACACCAGCGAAAACACGCTGGGCAACGCCAGAAAGAACCCCAACTGCCCCGTCATCACCGCCAGAAACAGCGGGTTCCGGCTGCGACCAAAAGGTCCATCGGTCAGAAGATGCCCACTGCCGTGGTGGTCATCAATGCCGGAACGCCAGTCTTCATGCATGTAAGCCTGCAGGTAATTTACCGAGGTATAGGAAACCAGGAGCAAAACGGCGCCCGCCAGTAACACCGGCCAGTGGTACAGCAGGGGGAAAACGCCCAGCCACGCGTCCAGATCAACCCAGATCCTGGCCAGGCACATCAGCAGGATCGCAGCCCGGAACAGGTTGAAGGTATGACGATGCCACCAGGTGGCCGTCCCGGTCTTGCCATAATTGATGTGTGAGAAGCCCAGTCGCGAATACAGGCCGAGTGTACGGGCGGCAAACTGCAGGCCAATCATCAGAAAAAAGACGCCGAGAAAAACCCGGACAGCAGGCTCGATCAGATCCATTATTCATTCTGGTTCAGTAGGTTGGCAACCAGCTTACTGCGCTTGGCGCTGCATTGAAAGAGACAGGGGGCAATCCTTTCAAACCCACCTTTTGCACCTGTTTTGTGACGTCATACCTGAAATGACATGTCGTCACGTTTAAGCCTGAGTTATGTTAGTAAACCTCTGTTTTTGCACTCAGGAGCCGCCATGAATCAGCCAGCCAGTACCCGCTTCCATTGTTTCCGCAACGACGCGATGGCCGACAACGACGCCACCGCCCTCGCCGAACGGATTCGTACCGGCGAGGTCTCGGCACAGGAAGTCACGGCGGCGGCGATTGAGCGGGCACGGCTGGCAGCGCCGGTGATCAATGGTGTGGTGGCCGAACGTTATCAACCGGCGCTGACGCAGAGCCAGCGCCCGGGCGCCCAGACCGGCCCTTTTGCCGGCGTGCCTACCTATATCAAGGACAACACGGACGTTGAGGGCTTACCCACCGGGCACGGGTCACAGGCGGTCACGCCCCGGGTGGCGAAAAGAACCAGCCCTTTTGCCGAACAGATGCTGTCCCAGGGCTATATTTGCCTGGGCAAGTCCACACTGCCGGAATTCGGCTTTAACGCCTCAACTGAGCCCGCCCAGGGAAACCCCACCCGCAACCCCTGGAACCTGGACTATTCCTGCGGCGCTTCTTCGGGCGGCGCTGCCGCCCTGGTGGCAGCCGGTGTGGTGCCCATTGCCCACGCCAATGACGGTGGTGGCTCAATCCGCATACCGGCGGCCTGTTGCGGATTGGTGGGTCTGAAACCTACACGAGGGCGCGTAGTGGACAATGATGCCGCCCGGGATTTGCCCGTCAATATCATCAGTGATGGCGTCGTGACCCGTTCGGTACGTGATACCGCCGGCTTCCTGGCGCACGCAGAGTCCTGGTTCAAAAACCGGAAACTCCCTGCCATCGGGCATGTACATGGTCCCTCTGGCCGGCAACTGCGCATTGGCCTGGTGCTGGATTCCATCAACGGACACCCCACCGACCCGGAAACCCGGCAAACCGTTGAGCAGACTGCCCGCTACCTGGAAAAGCTCGGGCACATTGTCGAGCCCATGGATGTGCCGGTCGCCAGCTCGTTTCCGGAAGACTTCGCGCTTTACTGGGGGATGCTCGCGTTCGGTGTGAAAGCCCGGGGCAAAAAGCTTTATCACCCGGATTTCGATAAAACCCGGGTGGATGGTCTGACCAATGGCCTGGACCGGATGTTCCGGCACCAGTTCTGGCGGCTGCCCGCTGCCATCTGGCGGCTGAAACGCTCCTGGCACGATTATCAGAGGCACATGAACGATTACGATGCAGTACTGACGCCAGTACTGGGACACACCACTCCGCCTCTTGGCCACCTGAACCCCGACGTACCATTCGACACCCTGTTCGAACGACTGACCCGGTACGTGAGCTTTACGCCACTGGCCAACGCCACAGGTGCTCCGGCCATCGCCCTGCCTATGGGTGAAAGCAGCCAGCATCTGCCCATTTCGGTACAGTTTATGGGCCGTCACGGCGATGAGCGTACGCTACTCGAAATCGCCTACGCTCTGGAAGCCAACCACCCCTGGCCCATCCTGAACCAGGCAACCTGGGCAACTCAGGCCTGACAGACGGCCAGGCCCTGCCCGGCCTGGGTGTTTGCAACCACCCGGTTGCGGCCTTCTGCCTTGGCCCGATAAAGCGCACCATCGGCACAGGCGAATAATGCCTTGGTGGCGTCCGCCTGGCTCGGCGCACAGCTGCACACACCGATGCTGACGGTCAGGTGAAGCACCTGATCGGACACCCGGAACGCCATTTTCTGGATATCCTCCCGGATTAGCTCAGCCACTCGACAGGCACCGGCTTCCGGCGTATCCGGCAATAACACAACGAACTCCTCACCGCCATATCGGGCCGCCAGATCCTGCGGCCGGGTCACGTGTTGTTTGATACAGTCCGCCACCATTTTCAGGCAGTCATCGCCCACCAGGTGGCCGTAGGTATCGTTGAAGCCCTTGAAGTGATCAATATCCACTATCAGCAATGACAGCGTTTCCTCGAATCGATAGGCATGCACCACGTCGGACTGAAATTTCTTGTCGAAGTGCCCCCGGTTTTTCAATCCTGTGAGGGGGTCAGTCGCGCTCAGTTCCAGTAGTTGCTCGTTCAGGATTTCCAAGTCACGGGTCCGTTCCTGCACCCTTTCCTCCAGCAGTGCGTTGGCTTCCTGTTGAATACGAAGCGATTTTTCCTGGGCCAGCCGGGCCTTACGCTCCTCCCGCAACAGCTTCTGCTGGGCAGCAAAGGATTTTTTCTTCTCGCGGTTCAGTCGATCAGCCAGCGCAATGGACAGCAGAATCACGCCAAGAGCCGAGCCCACCTGGGTGGCATTCTCGGTCAGCAGATTGCGTGGCAACATGGTGAACTTGCTCAGTGCCAGGACAATCCCGCCGAACAGCATGAACACCCAGGCTACGGTGTAATAACGGGCCGCTGGATCCTTCTTGATCCAGCGCACCACGCTGAGCATCAGCATGGTGGAACAACCTACAAAAGCCACCAGAATGGAGGGAAGAATCAACCACTGATAGGGAATCAGGAGACCGGCCAGGGCCAACATGCCCGCCGTCATGATCATGGCCCAGGTCCAGCGGTTGAGCCAGGGGTGGTTCTGCCGGGTAACACTGATGAAGCGGATACTGAAGGCGCCACCGAACAGCACCACCAGGTTCAGGAAAACAATAATGGACTGGTCATTCCACCAGGTTGCTTCCGGCCACAAATACTGGAATGTCACACCATGCAGCGATGCCAGGAACAGCGGCATGGCCGCGATGTAGCCAACGTAGTAGAGAAAACTGCGCTCTCCTACGGCCATGAACACGAACAGGTTATAGAGAATCATCACCAGGACAATGCCATAGTAAATGCCTTCAAACAGGCTCCGGGCCTGCTCCGCCGAGTAGAAGGCATCCTGATTCCAGAGCGTCATGGGTACCTGCATGGAGCTGGTGGTGTCCACGCGTAAATAGACCGTGGTAGCGGATTCCGGAGGTAATGGCAGGGGCACAATGAAATTGCGGTGGTGAATCGGGCGATCGTAGAAGGGGCGTTTGTCGCCCAGCAGCAAGGGCTCCTGCATGCTGCCATCGACTTCACGGTAGACTTCAACGTGGTCCAGAACCGGGTAGCCAATTTCCAGAAAATTACTGGCTTCGGATTTCAGAGTATTGGTCAGCTCAACGCGGAACCAGTAGATGTCGTCGCCATAGCCAAGACTGACGCTGTCGCTCCCGTTTTGGGTCCAGGCCTTCTCCGGTAAACCACGAACATCTCCAACCGACGGGTCACCCTTTTCCTTCCAGTAATCGACGAAGCGGGAAAGCTCCAGCCGCTTGGAGAACTGATCCCACTCCACCGATTCGGCACTCGACAGGGAGGGGCCAGCTATAAAACACAGCAAACAGAGTAAGACAAGGAGCCTTGGCATAGTGGTCTCTGGCGTCATACGCCTTTGTTCTTGGTTATAAGCCTACAAAGGAGTATGCACCAAGGTGAAGGAAGCGTCTGCCGAGGGTACTATTTGTCGCAAATTGACATAAAAAGCTACACAAGTTGGCCTGTTCGGAAACGCTCCGCTATTGCGGCAGTGGGAGGTCGTTCCCTTCAAAAATTGCCAAAACCTGCAAGAAACTGCTCTCAGGGTGGGCCTTCAGACACAGAGGTTCATCGGTTACCGGATGTCTCAGTCGCAACTCCGTAGCCGCCAGCATCAGGCGCCCCTGCCCGAAACGCTCGGCGAAATACCGGTTGTGCCTGCCCCGACCGTGGTTGGCGTCGCCAATGATCGGGTGGTTGATGTGTTTCATATGCCGGCGAAGCTGATGTTTCCGGCCGGTTTCGGGCTTCAGTTCGACCAGGCTGTATCGACTCGTGGGGTAACGCTCAATTGCCACCGGCAATTCGGTCGTCGCCAGCCGGCGATACCGGGTGAGCGCCTCACGAACCGGCTGCTCCTGACCTTTAAGACGTCGGTCTTCCGGCTCTTCCCGGAGCGGGTGGTCGATCACCCCCTGCTCCGGTGCCCAGCCCCTGACCATCGCCAGATAGGTTTTGCTCACCGCCCCGGCCATCATCGCCAGACCAAGCGCACGCGCGGTCTCCGGATCCCGGGCAAACAACAAAACGCCCGAGGTGGGACGATCCAGCCGATGCACGGGGTATACATGCTCACCGCCATTCATGGCCCGGGCATACTGCAGGGCAAACTCGGTTTCGTGCTTGTCGATGGGACTGCGATGCACCAGCAATCCGGCTGGCTTGTGCACGGCCAGCAGCCAGTCGTCCCGATAAATTTCAGTGAGAGGGTTCAGCATGTAAAATGGCAGCCGATAAACAGATCAAGAAAGCCGGCCGGCTTCCAATGAAGCGTTATCTTACCCCCACCCCCCGGATTAAAACAGGAACCCCACCCATGAACTGGTACTTCAAAAGTATCCTTAACCGGATCCTTACCATTATTGTGGTGTCCAACCTCGTGATTGCCGTTGTTGCAGGCATCTACTTCAACCGCTCTCTGGCCACCCAGAATGAGTATGATCATCTGGTGAGCGAGGAAATGGTCCAGGCACTTCAGGCCCAGGACATTCTCAGCGACTTCAAAACCCAGGTTCAGGAATGGAAAAACGTGCTGATCCGGGGCGCCGATACCGGCCAGCGTGAAAAATACTGGCAGCGTTTCCAGGCGGTGGAAGCGGATATCCAGCAACAACTGGGCGCATTAATCCCTGAACTGAATGACAACCAGGCACAATCCCTGATGACACAGTTCCGAACCGCTCACCAGCGTATGGGCGAAGCCTATCGCAGAGGGTTCCGCGATTTTGTCTCCTCGGGTTACGACCACACCGCGGGCGATCAGGCCGTTTCCGGCATAGACCGGGAGCCATCCAAACTGATTGAAGAAGCATCCGCCAGAATTCGGGACACCGCCGTGACTCATTCCGCGGAGCTTCGTGACGAAGCCACCAGCACCACCTGGCTGATGGGAGGCCTCCTGCTGGCCGCCATTATTCTCGGCACCCTCGCGTGCCTGAGCGTGCTGGTCCGTTCTGTGGTTCGACCCACCCAGGAATTGATCGGCAAGCTGGATCGCATCGGCAAAGGGGATCTGACTGATCCGGTCACGCTGAAGCGCCCGGATGAGTTGGGCCGCCTGGCAGACACCGCCCGCGCCTTGCACCGGTTCCTGCAGGAAACCGGCGAAATGATGAAACACAACGCCGAACACCTGGCAGACACCGGCGCCATGATCCGGACCAACGCCGACGCCGTGTCTTCCCAGTCGGACCGGGCTCATCAGCGCATCGACCAGATCGCAACCGCCATGAACGAGATGTCCGCCACCGCCCAGGATGTTGCTCAGCATGCGGCCTCAGTAGCCAGCCAGGTCGATGAGACCACGAACCAGACCCGCCATGCCGACGAACAGATCAACGATGCCGTCAGCAGCATGAATCGCCTGACGGATCAAATCCGGAGCTCGGCCACAACGGTGGCGGAACTGGCCAGGAGCGGTCAGCGCGTGGGTGATGTGATGCGAGTCATTCGCGAGATTGCCGATCAGACCAACCTGCTGGCGCTGAACGCAGCCATCGAAGCTGCTCGGGCAGGCGAAGCCGGCCGAGGCTTTGCGGTGGTGGCCGATGAAGTGCGCAACCTGGCTGCGAAAACCCAGGAGGCCACGGTCGAGATTGATGAGATCATTGCCAGCATTCAGGGCGGCTCCCGGGATGCCACGGAATACATGCAGGCATCAGAAGTGGTGGCCCGGGAAAGCAGTGAATCGGTGGATGCCGTTCGCAAAACCCTGGAGGACATTACCCGGCGGATGGTCAGCGTGAATGATGCCACCACCCAGGTGGCCACGGCCGCCGAGGAGCAGACCAGTGTGAGCGAAGACATCAATCGCAACGTTACCGAAGTCGCTGAGATTTCCGAAGCCATGCACAGCGCTGCCGAGGATAACCTGCACACGGTTCCGGAACTTGAAGCCATGGCCAGCAAGGCCAAAGACCTGGCCCAACGAATCCGCTACTGACCGCTCCGGGAAACGCGCCGGATCAGCGCCCTGACCCGCTGGCCGGTGCGTTCTCCCAGAACCAGCAGAGCGGGCGTCAACAATAGCGTCAGCAGGGTCGCAAAGGCTAAGCCACCGGCAATAGCACTGGATAACTGGGTCCACCATTGAGTGGATGGAGCCCCCAGGCCCAATGATGGCTCCAGCAGGTTCACATTCACCCCCAACACCATGGGCATCAGGCCAAGAATCGTGGTGACTGCCGTCAGCAACACCGGCCGAAAACGCAGGCAACCGGTCTCCAGAGCTGCCTCGTAGGCCGCTTTGCCCTCCCGCTTCATCTGATTGAAGGTATCGATCAGGATGATGTTGTTGTTCACCACAATACCCGCCAGCGCAATAATGCCCATGCCCACCATCACCACGCCAAAAGACTGACCGGAAAACAGCAAGCCCAGCAGCACTCCGGCGGTGGACAATACAATCGCCGACAGAATCAGCAGCGTCTGGTACAGGGAATTGAACTGGGTCACCAGAATCAGCAACATCAGGCCAACCGCCACCAGGAAAGCGGTGGTCAGGAAGTTTGCGGCCTGCTGCTGATCCTCGTTTTCACCGGCAAAGCGCACGCTCACCCCTTCCGGTGGCTCGGGCATCTCAGCCTGCAGGGTTCGCAGCAGCTCGTCCATCCGCCGGCCCGGCGCAACATCCGATTTAATGGTAATCGTGCGCTGGCCATCCACCCGGACAATGGAGCCGGTCTTGTCGCCCGGTTCCAGATCCACGAATTCGGAAAGCGGTACCTGACCGCGGGGCGTGTTCAGTGTCTGGCGCTCCAGGTGATCCAGTTCCCGCCAGTTGTTGGGCACCCGTACCGCAATGTCCACTTCATCGCGAACGTCTTCCGGTCGATAGGTGGCCAGCACCAGGCCATTGGTTACCAGCCGAACCGCACTGCCGATGCTCAACACATCGGTACCGAATCGAGCGGCCGCCTCACGATCCACATTCAGGCGCCACTCGATCCCGGGCAGGCTCCGGTCGTCTTCAATATCGACAAAACCACCGAGTTCGCGCATGCGGTTCTCAATGCTGTCGACATAGCCATCCAGCTGTGTGCTGTCCATACTGCTGACCTGCAGCTCGATGGGCTTGCCTTCAGCCGGGCCGCCCTCCTGCTTGCGGAACTCCAGTTCAATACCAGCGATATCGGCCGTACGTTCCCGAAAGTCTTCCAGAATATCCGTGGCCGTGCGGCGGGTGTACCAGTCCGTGAACTGGAACTGCAGAACGCCGATCACATCCGGCGCCATCTGGGAGCTGGTGGTCACCATGGAGCGCGCATACAGGGCCTTTACCTCCGGCATATTCTGCAAGCGTGACTCCACTTCCCGCACAATGGCATCCCGTTCCCACACCGACAGATCGCCACGAGCCCGCACCTGAACCTGGGCTGAGTCCGGCTCAACACTCGGGAAGAACTCGACACCGTGGTTAAAGCGCCCATAGGCGGCGTAAATCACCACAATCACCACCAGGGTGCCAAGTAAAGTCAGGCCCGGGCGCTGCAAAAGAGCCGCCAGCACCTGTCGATAGCCCCGCATGAAACGCCCTTCACTGGCATCCTGGTGGTGCCGGCGACCGCCGCTGACACCACCCATGACCGGCAGGAACACCAACGCCATAGCCAGTGAGGCAATCAGGCAGATCAACACAGTCATCGGCAGGTATTTCATGAACTCACCCACCACGCCGGGCCAGAACAGCAGCGGTACGAACACCGCGAGTGTCGTGGCGGTCGAGGCAATGACCGGCCAGGCCATGCGCGAGGCTGCTTCCACCCAGGCGGCTTTGACCGGCTGGCCGTCCGAAAGATTCCGGTCTGCCAGCTCTGACACCACGATGGCGCCATCCACCAGCATGCCGGCTACAAGGATCAGGCTGAACAGCACCACAATGTTGAGCGTCAGGCCCATACTCCAGATCACCAGAATGCCGGTCAGAAACGCCCCGGGGATGGTGAGCCCCACCAGCACCGCAGAGCGGGGCCCCATGGCCGCGATCACCACGATGATTACCAGCACAATGGCAGTCAGCACGTTGTTGAGCAGATCCGAGAGGATATCGCGCACTTCCTCGGACTGGTCCATGATGAAGCGGATATCGATGGTCTCCGGCAACCGGGGCCGGGACTCATCAATCAGGGTGCGAATCTGCTCAATGGTTTCAATAATGTTGGCGCCCGAGCGCTTGGAAACTTCCAGTACCAGGGCTGGCTCCCCGTTGATGCGGGCGAAGCCGGTCGGGTCTTTGAAGGTGCGCTGCAGCATGGCCACATCACCAAAGGTAACCACAGTGTCGCCGTCCACCTTCACTGGCATCGACATCACATCTTCGATGGTTTCGATTACTCCCGGCACTTTCAGCGCCATCCGACCATTACCCGTGTCCAGTGAGCCGGCAGCCACCAGCTGGTTGTTCCGGGTAACCAGGGAGGCCAACTGATCAAAATCGATGCCGTAGCTTTCCAGCACCTGGGGATCCACCACGATCTCCAGCAGATCCTCCCGGTCGCCACCAATTTCCACCTCCAGCACTTCGGGAATGGCTTCGATGGCATCCTGAAGTCGGCGCGCAATGGTAATCAGCTCGCGTTCCGACAGCGGACCGGACAGGCCTACCGACAACACCGGAAACAGCGACACGTTGATTTCATTGACCCGGGGTTCGTCGGCTTCCTGGGGTAGCTTGCTGCGGGCGGTATCCACCTTCTCCCGGACATCCTGCAAGGCCTTGTCCGGATCAAAGCCGGCGTCGAATTCCAGCATCACCGAGGCATGGCCTTCCGAGGCGGTACCGCGCATTTCCTTGATGCCTTCAAGCGAGCGCAGCTCCTGCTCCATGGGCCGGACCAACAGGCGCTCAGCGTCTTCCGGGCTGATGCCTTCGAGCGTCATCGAGACATAGATCATCGGAATGGTGACGTCCGGGTTCGATTCCTTGGGAATCACCTGGTAGGCCGCCATACCGCCCAACAGCAGGAACAGGAACAACAACAGCGTGGTGCGGCTTCGGTCCATGGCCGCGGCGATCAATGCTCGCATGGCTGTCAGCCCCGCTGGTCTGAGGTGTCAACAGGGCGCACCTGCTCACCCGGCGAGACAAATCCGGCGCCCCGGGTAATCAGGCGGATCTCCGGCGGCAATCCGGCAACCCAGGCGCCGTCGGTCGAGACGCTCAGCAACCGTACGGTTTCGAACACCACCCGGTTATCAGCATCGACAAACTTCACGCCGGGGCGACCGTCGTCATCCAGCCCCAGGTAGGCAGGCGATATGAATGTGGCCTGTTGCTCCGGCAGTTGAATGCTCAGGCTGGCGGAGCCGCCCGCAGCCCGCTTCAATTCAGGATTCTCCACCACCACTTCCACCGCAAAACTTCGGGTGTCCGAATTGGCAGCGCTGGCCACAAAACTGACAACGCCGGCCAGCCGGGAGCCGTCCAGCAGCTGAATATCTACGGCCTGCCCCGGTTGAACCAGCGCCGCCGATTGTTGGGGGATCTGTCCGGTGGCTTTCAGGCGGTCTATCTGTACCAGCTCAAACAGGGGCGTTCCCACCTGCACCAGACTGCCTTCGTCCACTTCGCGACGATTCACAGTGGCATCAAACGGTGCGATGGGCTTGAGGTGATTCAGTGCCAGTTCGGCCGCGGCAAGCTCAGCTCTTGCCGCAGCAAGCTCACTCTGCAGGCGCAGTATTTCGGTTTCGGCGGCCAGATTGCTGGAGCGCAGTTTCCGGGCGGCGGCCAGGTCTGCTTCCAGTTTGCGAATACTGGCCTGCCAGCGCTGAACCACCGTGTCCCGACCGTCCGTCGACAAGGTCGCCAACACCGTACCCGCTTTCACCTGTTGCCCCAGCTGAACGTTCAGTTGCTCAACGGTGCCGGCCACCCGGGCACTGACCTGAACCGACTGCCAGGGCTCCAGCTGACCCTGAAGTTTCAGGGCTGGCTGATAAGTCCGGGCGCTGACCGGTGTTACCTCTACCCGGGTTATGGCTACCTGTTCGGAGGCCGGCTCCTCCGGCGCCTCATCACTGGCAACTTTTACCTCACCCGTTGCCATCCAGATAACCAATAACACGATGACCAGAAGGGATAATCCCAGGGAGCTCCATTTTGCTCTTGTCATGCACCACTCGCCGTGAACAGATTCGGTTTGAGAAAGCGGAAAAACCGGCACCGGTTGAATTTCCGGAAATAAGCCCTTGCATCCGCCTGAAAACGTGGGTTAGATTCTACACACATTGTTCAACTCTATTCAGAGCAGATTGTCGATTCCATGAATCTCAACGCAGTTATGGTCCTTGTGAAGCTAGTCCTGGTGGTCGTGGTACCGTCCGGGGGCTTTTGCGTGGACAAGCGGGTGAGATAGCGACAACCTGACAACGACACCAGAAACCCCCGGCACCGCAAGGTCCCGGGGGTTTCTTTTTTGCGGCAAAGAAAAAGGGAAAAACGACCATGAACGGCTCACAGCACATTCTTGAAGCGTTCCACCGCCATAACATCAGCACGGTTTTCGGGTATCCGGGTGGCTGCATCATGCCCCTGTACGACGCGCTGGTGGATGACGTGGGTGTGGAGCATGTGCTGTGCCGCCACGAACAGGCCTGTGCCCTGGCGGCAGACGGTTATGCCCGCACGAGTGGCCAACTGGGAGTTTGTATTGCCACCTCCGGCCCCGGCGCCACCAACCTGATCACTGGCGTTGCCAACGCCTACATGGATTCCATTCCCCTGCTGGTGATCACCGGGCAGGTCCCCTCCGGATTGATTGGTACCGACGCCTTTCAGGAAACCGACATCCTCGGCATGACCCTCGGCATCGTCAAACACAGCTACCTGGTAGATGACCCCGAAGACCTGCCGGGCATTCTGGAGGAAGCCATCGACCTGGCCCAGGCTGGCCGCCCCGGGCCGGTGTGGATTGATATTCCCAAAGATATTCTGTTGTCCGAGATTGAGGCTCCAGCCCCGGCCTGCACCGAGGCACCGCCAGCAGATTGCCCGGAGATCGGCCCGGCCCTGGCCATGCTGAGATCGGCCAAGCGGCCCCTGCTCTACAGCGGTGGCGGTGTGTCTCTGGCCAGAGCCGAGGACCTTTTCCGGGCCTTTGCCGAAGTCTCGGGACTGCCGGGGGTCGTTACCCTCAAGGGCATTGGCAACGCCGGCCGAAACAACCCGAATGATCTGGGCATGCTCGGCATGCACGGTTCCCGGGCGGCCAACAAGGCGGTTGATGAGTGCGACCTTCTGTTCGTGATCGGTGCCCGGCTGGATGACCGTGCCACCGGCAAGCTGGACGGCTTCGCGCCGAATGCCCGGATGATCCACATTGATGCCGATGCCGCCGAGATCAACAAACTGCGGCCGGCAGACCTGTCTCTGCGTGGTGACCTGAACGCCATCCTGGCGGCATTAACCGATGCCATTGCGGCTGAGCCACTGGCCATCGACGCCTGGCAGAAACAATGCCGCACCTGGCATACCACCGGAGGCTTTCGCGCCGCAGATAACGAGGAACCGTTGGCCCCCATTACCGGTCCCGCATTCATTCGTCAGCTTTCCGGCATTACCGGCGACAACACCGTCATCGCCTGCGATGTTGGCCAGCACCAGATGTGGGTTGCCCAGTACTACCAGTTCGCCCATCCACGCCACCACCTGACCAGTGGAGGCCTGGGCACCATGGGCTTCGGGCTTCCTGCGGCCATCGGCGCCCAGTTCGCGGACCGTACCCGCACCGTCATTAACGTGACCGGCGACGGCTCGTTCATGATGAACGCCCAGGAACTGGCCACGATCCGACGCTACAACCTCCCGCTGAAGCTGATCATTCTGGACAATCAGTGCCTGGGCATGGTTCGTCAGCAGCAGGAACTGTTCTACAACAACCGCGAGAGCCAGATCGACCTGGATGACAATCCGGACTTTGTCGCCATGGCCCGGGCGTTCGACATCCCGGCCCTGCACATTGAGCGGACCGATCAGATCCGCCGCGGCATCGAGACCATTCTGGCGTACAACGGCCCGATGCTGCTGCATGTTGCCATCAGTCGTGAAGAGAACGTCTGGCCCATCGTCAAAGCCGGCGCCAGCAACAAGGAAATGATTGACGAACCCCGCAAAACGAACAGCCGCAAGGAGCAGGTAGCATGAAGCCGAACCATGAGATTTCCAGTCAACGATATACCCTGAATTGCCGCATGAACCAGGAAGCGGCGGCTCTGGAGCGGCTTTGCCGGGTGGTACGGGTGCGAGGTTTCCGGATTTCAAAGATGGCCATGGAATCAACTGGCGATACCCTCGACATCGCTCTCACGCTGGAGGGTTCCCGGCCAGTTGCTATGCTTCAATCTCAGCTGGAGAAACTGCATACCGTTGCCGGAGTTGAACTGGTCTCCGATACCATGGCACGGTCGCGCACGGCTTGAAACGACGGAGAGGGATAACGCATGACAACCGATAAACGACGCCGACACTCGGCACCGGTGGTAGACGGTATCAACAAATCCGCCAGCCGGGCCATGCTCCGGGCGGTGGGTTTTACCGACGAGGATTTCCGCAAACCCCAGATTGGCATTGCCTCCACCTGGAGCAATCTCACCCCCTGCAACATGCACATTGACGGCCTGGCCCGGGAGGCCGCCAAGGGTGCCGACGGAGCCGGGGGTAAGAGCCTGATCTTCAACACCATCACCATCTCCGATGGCATCGCCAACGGCACCGAGGGCATGAAATACTCCCTGGTGTCGCGCGAGGTGATTGCCGATTCCATTGAGACCGTGGCCGGTTGTGAGGGCTTCGACGGACAGGTCGCCATCGGTGGCTGCGACAAGAACATGCCCGGCTGCATGATGGGCCTGGCCCGGCTGAACCGGCCCTCGGTCTTCGTTTACGGCGGCACCATCATGCCCGGCGAGAACCACACCGACATCATCTCCGTGTTCGAGGCAGTGGGTGCCCATGCCCGCGGCAACATGGAGCTGATCGAAGTCAAACAGATCGAGGAAACCGCGATTCCCGGGCCAGGCTCCTGTGGCGGCATGTACACCGCCAACACCATGGCCTCCGCCATTGAGGCCATGGGCATGAGCCTGCCAGGCAGCTCCGCCCAGAACGCCGTTTCCGACAGCAAACTGGCGGATTGCAAAGCCGCAGGCGCCGCGGTGCTGAAACTGCTCGAAGCCGATATCAAGCCCTCCGACATCATGACCCGGGAAGCCTTCGAGAACGCCATCACCGTGGTGATCGCGCTGGGCGGTTCCACCAACGCCGTGCTTCACCTTCTGGGTATGGCCAGTACCGTGGGAGTGGAGCTGTCACTGGACGATTTCGTACGCATCGGCAAACGGGTACCGGTCCTGGCGGACCTTCGCCCCTCCGGCCACTACATGATGTCCGAGCTGGTGGCCATTGGTGGCATTCAGCCGCTAATGAAGATGCTGCTCGACCGGGGGCTGCTGCACGGAGACTGCCTGACAGTAACCGGCAAGACCCTCGCAGAGAATCTCGAGACCGTGGTGCCCTACCCCGAAGACCAGCAGATCATCCACGCCTTCGATAACCCGATCAAAGCCGACAGCCATTTGCGCATTCTCTACGGCAACCTGGCTCCGGAAGGCTCGGTGGCGAAAATCACTGGCAAGGAAGGCACCCATTTCTCCGGTCGAGCCCGAGTCTTTCATTCGGAAGAGGAAGCCCAGGAGCGAATCCTGGATGGCACCGTGGTGGCCGGCGACGTGCTGGTGATCCGATACGAAGGCCCGAAGGGCGGGCCTGGCATGCGGGAAATGCTCAGCCCCACCTCGGCGATTATGGGCAAAGGCCTGGGCAGTGATGTAGCTCTGATTACAGACGGCCGCTTCTCCGGTGGCAGCCATGGTTTTGTGGTTGGCCACATCACACCTGAGGCCGCCGTGGGCGGGCCGATTGCGCTGGTAGAAGACGGCGACACCATTACCATTGATGCCGTGAGCAACTCGATTGTGCTGGAAATCTCTGACGAGGAAATGGAAAAACGGCGCAAAGCCTGGACGCCGCCGGAACCGCGATTCAGTCGGGGCGTGCTGGCCAAATATGCCCGGGTGGTGAGTTCCGCATCTACGGGGGCCGTTACCGACCTGCCCTAGTTGGGTTTGGGCTCGCAGCCTTGAAGTTGCGGGGCAGGTACGGCGGGTATGGGGTATTTTTCTTCGGGAAAAAGAACTCGCTTCGCTCAGACACCTTTTTCCTGTCAGAAAAATACCCCATACCCCCCTACCGACGTGCAGTACAGATATATCCGCCAATGCCCGTCGGCCACCCCGCAAGCCCGCCCCGAACTGACAGGCTACAGGGAATATAAGCCGATCAGATCAACTCAATAGCCACAGCCGTGGCTTCACCACCACCGATGCAGAGCGAGGCTACACCACGCTTAAGCCCACGCTGTTTCAACGCATTGATCAGGGTGACGATGATCCGTGAGCCGGAGGAACCAATCGGGTGACCGAGGGCGCAGGCGCCGCCGTGCACGTTGACCTTCTCCGCAGGAAGCTTCAGCTCATTGATCGCCGCCAGGGTGACCACGGCGAAAGCTTCGTTGATCTCGAACAGATCGACATCGTCCAGCGTCCACCCCGCTTTCTTGAGCACCTTCTCGATGGAGCCGATCGGTGCGATGGTGAATTCGGACGGCAGGCGTGCGTTGGTAGCGTGGGCCACGATGCGGGCCTGCGGGGTCAGGCCCCGGGCATCGGCTTCTGCGGCAGAGGCCAGTACCAGCGCGGAAGCACCATCACTGATGGAGCTGGAGTTGGCGGCGGTGACGGAACCGTCTTTGGCGAACGCGGGTTTGAGATGTGGAATTTTCTCCGGTTTGGCGTTGCCCGGCTGTTCATCGGTATCCACTTCGGTGTCACCGCCCCGGCCCGGGACCGTTACCGATACGATTTCGTCCCGGAACCAGCCGTTTTCGATGGCCGCCAGGGATTTTTGCAGGGAGCCGATGGCGAATTCGTCCATGGCCTGGCGGGTGATGTCGAATTTGTCAGCCGTGCGCTGGGCGAATACGCCCATCAGGCCACCCTCGTAGGCATCTTCCAGGCCGTCCAGGAACATGCTGTCGAGTACCTGGCCATGGCCCATGCGCATGCCGGCGCGGGCTTTCGGCAACAGGTACGGTGCCTGGCTCATGTTTTCCATGCCGCCGGCGATCATGATGTTGTTGGTGCCAGCTTTGATCTGGTCGTGGGCCATGATGACGGCCTGCATGCCGGAGCCGCACATTTTGTTGATGGTGGTACAACCGGAGCTGTCCGGTATGCCAGAGGCCCTCGAGGCCTGGCGGGCTGGTGCCTGGCCCAGACCGCCGGGCAATACGCAGCCCATGATCACTTCCTGGATGTCTGCCGGCTGAAGGCCAGAGCGCTCAATGGCGGCCTTTATGGCGACGGCGCCCAGGTCCGGTGAACGTACCGAGCTCAGGGAGCCCATCATTCCGCCCATGGGGGTTCGGGCGGAGCCTGCTATAACGATGTCATTGTTGTTCATTGAATCTGGTCTCCATGTTGGGAGTCAGGTTCGATCAGGGGGATACCTTTCCGAGACACGCTGTGAATACATCCCTGTACGCTCGACAAAAGCCATCCATGACTTTTGACGGTCCCGGAAAGGTATCCCCCTGCTCGAACCCCATACATTTCAGTCGCCTTCAAAAAGAATTAGCGCTGGATTCAGGAGGTACTATCTTCCGAGTACCGACCGGGCAATGATTTCCTTCATTACTTCCGACGTGCCGCCATAAATCCGCTGCACCCGGGCATCAATAAAGTTCCTGGAAATCGGGTACTCCGTGGTGTAGCCATAGCCGCCAAACAGCTGCAAACAGCCATCAGCAACACGACACTGCATCTCGGTAGCGCTGTACTTGGCCATGGACGCCGTGGGGGCATCCAATTTGCCCTCTTCGTATTCCCGAATGCACTGGTCCACAAACGCTTTGTTGATGCGGTAATCCGTTTCCATGCGGGCAATTTCGAAGCGTGTGTTCTGCAACTGGCTGAGCTTCTGGCCAAACAGCTCACGCTCCTGGGCATACTGGATCGTCATGTCCAGCGAGCCCCGGGCCGCTGCCACCCCCAGCGCTCCGATCACCAGTCGCTCACGGGGCAGTTCGCGCATCAGGTAAACGAAACCCTGCCCTTCCTCGCCCAGCAACGCCGAGGCAGGTACGCGCATGTCGGAGAAAAACAGCTCGGAGGTATCGCCAGAGTGCTGGCCAATCTTGTCCAGGTTCCGGCCTTTGCTGAATCCTGGCAACGACGTATCGACCAGAAACAGGCTGATCCCTTTGGCTCCGGCTTTGGGATCGGTTTTGGCGGCGACGATCACCATATCGGCGTGTTGGCCGTTGGTGATGAAGGTCTTGGAGCCATTGAGGATGTAGTCGTCGCCGTCTTTTACAGCGCTGGTGCGCATGGCCTGCAAGTCGCTGCCGGCGCCCGGTTCGGTCATGGCAATGGCGCCCACCGCCTCACCTGATACCATCTTCGGCAGCCACTGCTGTTTCTGCTGTTCATTGCCGATATGGCTGAGATAGGGCGCGACAATGTCGGAATGCACCATCACGTTGGTGGAAAGCGCACCAAATCCCAGCCGGGCAAGCTCCTCACCCACCACGACCGAGTACTGGAAGGGTGCGCCGCAGCCGCCGCAGTTTTCCGGCACATCGACGCACAGCATGCCTGCATCGCCCAGAGTGTTCCAAAGCTCCCGTGGCACAATGCCGCTTTTCTCCCAGGCCTCGTAATGCGGGGCCACTTCGGTTTCCAGAGCCTTGATCACAGACTCCCGGAAAAGAGCCAGTTCTTCCTGATCGACAGGGTTAGTCATATCACTCACCTGTGGTTACCGGTTCGCTTTTGGCGAACACCATTACAGAAACCTGCTTTTGGCAGGTTATTCCAATGTCACTTTGGCGCCATCCGCAGGGCACAATCAAGCCGGATGACTTCGCCATTCAGAATCGGGTTGCGCACCATCTGGTCCACCATCATCCCGAACTCTTCCGGTTTACCGAGACGTTTCGGGAACGGCAACGTGGCTGCAAGGCTGTCCTGCACTTCCTGGGGCATACCCGCCAGCATTGGTGTCATAAACAGGCCAGGAGCAATGGTATTCACCCGAATCCCTTCACGGGCCAGTTCGCGGGCCGCCTGCAGGGTCAGGGACACCACACCGCCTTTGGATGCGCTGTAAGCCGCCTGGCCAATCTGGCCTTCGTAGGCAGCAACCGAAGCGGTATTGATGATGACACCGCGCTCGCCGTCACCGTTCGGTTCCCGTTGCGCCATATCGGCAGCCGCCAGCCGCAGGATATTGAAGGTGCCGATCAGATTAACCTGGACCACCTTGCTAAAGCTTTCCAGCGGCATCACACCTTCCCGGCCCAGAATCTTGGCCGCCGGCGCAATACCCGCGCAGTTCACGGCGACACCGCAGGGGCCGTGAGCCTCTCGCGCAGCACTGACAGCAGCCTCAGCACTGTCGGCCGAAGTCACATCGCAATGCAGGAAGATACCGCCGAGCTCAGCCGCAACCTTTTCGCCCTGCTCCTTGTTCACATCAAGAATCGCAACCTTGCAGCCAGCCGCCGCCAGAGCACGGGCAGAGCCCTCACCCAGACCGGAGGCACCGCCTGTTACAATTGCCGGCACATTCTGGAATTCCATCGGGTACTCCTTATTAACAATGATCGAAGTCTGATCCGCGGGTATTCATTCGGACCACAAAAAAACTTTACGTTTACGTAAACTTTAACTAACCTTGGTGAAAAAAGGAAATCCGTCATGAGCGAAAAACGAACTTTCAGCATCAGCGAGCTTTCCCAGGAGTTCGATGTAACCACCCGGAGCATCCGGTTCTATGAAGACCAGGGGTTGCTCAAGCCCACCCGGCGCGGGCAAACCCGGATCTTCAGCACCAAGGACCGCGTTCGCTTGAAGCTGATTCTCCGGGGCAAGCGCATGGGCTTTTCCCTGGCCGAAACGAAAGAACTGTTCGACCTCTGGGACGAAACGCTGACCGGCAATGAAAAGCAGCTGCTGAAGATGCTGGAAATCCTCAGCGCAAGACGGGAACAGCTGGAACAGCAGAAAGAAGACATTGCCATGGCAGAGATGGAAATGGACACCGCCGAAGCACGGTGCCGCGAGGCCCTGACCGAACTGCAGAAGAAAAAGGAAGAGCAGGGCCTGACGACGAACACCAAAGAAACCGCTGTCAGCAAATAGAACCTGGCAGCCAACGGATACCCGACGTTAAAAACAAAAAGGTAGCAAACGATGAAATCACAGTACTCAGAGCTCAATTTCGGCCTCGGCGAGACCCTGGACATGCTCCGGGAACAGGTGAATAACTTCGCCGCCACCGAAATCGCCCCGCGGGCCGAGGAAATCGACAAAAACAACGAATTCCCCATGGACCTGTGGCGCAAACTGGGCGACATGGGCCTGCTGGGCATTACCGTCAGCGAAGAGTACGGCGGCTCCGACATGGGCTATGTGGCCCACGTCATCGCCATGGAAGAAATCAGCCGCGCCTCGGCCTCCGTTGGCCTCTCTTACGGTGCCCACTCCAACCTGTGCGTGAACCAGATTCACCGCAACGGCACCGAAGAACAAAAGCAGAAATACCTGCCCAAGCTGGTTACCGGTGAACACATCGGCGCCCTGGCCATGTCCGAGCCCAACGCCGGCTCCGACGTAATCTCCATGAAACTCCACGCCCGCGACGAAGGCGACCACTACGTCCTCAACGGCAACAAAATGTGGATCACCAACGGCCCGGACGCACACACTTACGTTATCTACGCCAAGACCGACCCGAAAGGCGGTTCCAAAGGCGTCACCGCCTTTATCGTGGAGCGCGACTACCCGGGCTTCAGTCGCCACCAGAAACTCGACAAACTCGGCATGCGCGGCTCCAACACCTGTGAACTGGTGTTCCAGGACTGCAAAGTTCCCAAAGAAAACGTCCTCGGCGGCGTGGGCAACGGTGCCAAAGTCCTCATGAGCGGCCTCGACTACGAACGCCTCGTCCTCTCCGGCGGCCCGCTGGGCATCATGCAGGCTGCTATGGACGTGGTCGTCCCCTACATCCGCGAGCGCAAACAATTCGGCCAGGCCATCGGTGAATTCGAACTGGTACAGGGCAAAGTCGCCGACATGTACACCTGGATGAACACCGCGAAATCCTACGTCTACATGGTGGCCCAGTCCGCCGACCGCGGCGAAACCACCCGCAAAGACGCCGCCGGCGCCATCCTCTACTCCGCCGAAATGGCCACCAAACTGGCCCTGGACGCCATCCAGCTGCTGGGCGGCAACGGCTACATCAACGAATACCCGACCGGCCGCCTGCTGCGGGACGCGAAACTCTACGAAATCGGCGCTGGAACGTCTGAAATCCGACGGATGCTGATCGGTCGCGAGCTGTTCCTGAACAAGTAACGAAGCGCGGACTCCAGCTCCCAATGTACGACAAGGGGCTGGAGGGGGAGCCTTCCGAAAATGTCGGAGGCCATGGATGGCCGGAGAGAAGCGCACATGGATGTGCTTGTAGCGGTTTTCGGAAGGCTCCCCCTCCAGCCCCGCAGCAACAACACATGAATTGACGAGGTTGGACAAGGGCTTGGCGGAATGCTCGTAGCATTTCCCGGAAAGCACACCCCGCCAGACCCGGACGCCCCCAAACCGAGGGATACGAACCAATGACCGTGCTCCAAAGCAAAATCAACCCAAGGTCCGACGAATTCCAGGCCAACCACCAGGCCATGCAACAAGCCGTCGCCGACCTCCGGGAAAAAGTCGAAAAGATCCACCAGGGCGGCGGCCCCGACTACCAGAAGCGCCACACCGACCGAGGCAAACTCCTGCCCCGCGAGCGCATCAACACCCTCATCGACGAAGGCTCCCCCTTCCTCGAAATCGGCCAGTTCGCCGCCTACAACGTCTATAAGGAAGAAGTGCCCGCCGCTGGCGTCATCGCCGGCATCGGCCGCGTCTCCGGCACCGAGTGCATGATTATCGCCAACGACGCCACTGTCAAAGGCGGCACCTACTTCCCGCTGACCGTGAAAAAACACCTGCGGGCCCAGGAAATCGCCATGGCCAACCGCCTGCCCTGCATCTACCTGGTGGATTCCGGTGGCGCCAACCTGCCCCAACAGGACGAAGTCTTCCCCGACCGCGACCACTTCGGCCGCATCTTCTACAACCAGGCCCGCATGAGCGCAGACGACATTCCCCAGATCGCCGTCGTCATGGGCCTGTGTACCGCCGGGGGCGCCTACGTACCCGCCATGGCCGACGAATCCATCATCGTCCGTAACCAGGGCACCATATTCCTGGCCGGCCCTCCGCTGGTAAAAGCCGCCACAGGTGAAGTGGTCAGCGCGGAAGACCTGGGGGGCGCCGATGTGCACTGTAAAATCTCCGGTGTCGCCGACCATTACGCCGAGAACGACGCCCACGGCCTGGCAATCGCCCGCCGATGCGTGGCCAACCTGAACCGTCGCAAACCGGTACCGGTTGAGGTCCAGAAGCCCCGCGCCCCGCTGTACGATCAGGAAGAAATCTACGGCATCGTCGGCACCGACCTGCGCAAGCAGTTTGATGCGCGCGACGTCATCGCCCGCATCGTCGACGGCTCAGAATTCGACGAATTCAAGCGTTACTACGGCTCCACCCTGGTGACCGGGTTTGCCCACATCCACGGCTACCCAGTGGGCATCATCGCCAACAACGGCATCCTGTTCAGCGAATCCGCCCAGAAAGGCGCGCACTTTATTGAACTGTGCTGCCAGCGCAACATACCGCTGCTGTTCCTGCAGAACATCACCGGCTTTATGGTGGGCCAGAAGTACGAAGCTGAGGGCATCGCCAAACACGGCGCCAAGATGGTGATGGCCGTGGCCTGTGCCAACGTGCCCAAGATCACCGTTCTGATTGGCGGTAGCTACGGCGCTGGCAACTACGGCATGTGTGGCCGCGCCTACAGCCCGGACTTCCTGTGGATGTGGCCGAATGCCCGGATCTCCGTGATGGGCGGCGAACAGGCAGCCGGCGTGCTGGCGCAGGTGCGCCGGGAAGGCCTGGAGCGTAAAGGCCAGAGCTGGAGCGCGGAGGAAGAAGCCGAGTTCAAGAAGCCCATTACCGAAACCTACGAACACCAGGGCCACCCCTACTACGCCAGCGCCCGCCTGTGGGATGACGGCGTGATCGACCCGGCCCAGACCCGGGAAGTGGTTGCCCTGAGCCTGTCTGCCACCCTCAACCGGCCCGCCAAGCCCACGCGCTTCGGCGTGTTCCGCATGTAAAGGAGCGCAGCCATGTCACAGCAAGACACAGCGGTTCTGCTGCACCAACGGGGCGATGGCGTCTCGGAAGTGGTGTTGAACCGCCCGGACAAACGCAATGCCTTCGACGACGTGATCATCCAGCAGCTGATTCAGGCTCTGGAACACGTGGACCGGGATGAGCAAACCCAGATCGTTATCCTGCGCTCAGAGGGCAAACACTTTTCCGCCGGAGCCGACCTGGGCTGGATGCGCCGCATGGCGGACAACACCCGCCAGGAAAACCTGGACGACTCCCGGGAACTGGCCCGTCTGATGAACACCCTGAACCACCTGTCCAAGCCCGTGATCGGCCTGGTGCAGGGGGCGGCCTTCGGCGGCGCGGTCGGCCTCGCGGCCTGCTGCGACATTGTGCTGGCCACTGAAAAAGCCAGCTTCTGCCTGAGCGAAGTCAAACTCGGCCTGATTCCGGCCGTGATCAGCCCCTATGTGGTGCGAGCCATCGGCGAACGTCAGGCCCGGCGCTACTTCCTGTCGGCGGAAGTCTTCGGTGCTCAGGAGGCGCAGCACTACGGCCTGGTTCACCTGGTGTGCGAAGACGAACAGGCCATGCACCAGCGTTGCGATGAACTGCTGCTGCAACTCGCGCTGAACGGTCCCGAAGCCATGAAAGCAGCCAAGGAGCTGGTCTTTGCGGTCAGCCACAAGACCATCACCTCCGAAGTGATTGACGATACCGCGCAGCGCATCGCCGATATTCGTGTGGGCAAAGAAGGCCAGGAAGGGCTTAGCGCTTTCCTGAACAAACGAAAGGCCAGTTGGATTCCGGAGACACAATAATGTTTAACAAGATCCTGATAGCCAACCGGGGCGAAATCGCCTGCCGGATCATCCAAACGGCCCATCGAATGGGTATCCGCTGTGTGGCGGTCTACTCCGAAGCCGACGCCAACGCCAGGCACGTGGCCATGGCCGACGAGGCGTTCTACATCGGCCCCGCTCCAAGCTCCGAAAGCTACCTGCGGGCCAATAAAATTATCGAGATTGCCAAAGAAAGTGGTGCCCAGGCCGTCCACCCCGGGTACGGCTTTCTGTCTGAAAACACCGACTTTGCCGAAGCCTGCGAGGCCAACGGCATTGTCTTTATCGGCCCGCCCTCGTCGGCCATTGCCGCCATGGGCTCCAAGTCCGCCGCAAAGGCCATCATGGAAGACGCCGGTGTCCCCCTGGTGCCCGGCTACCACGGTAAAGACCAGTCGCCGGACTTGCTGCGGGCTGAAGCCGAAAAATGCGGTTTCCCGCTGCTGCTGAAAGCGGTTGCCGGCGGCGGCGGCAAAGGCATGCGGGTGGTCGAAAACATGGCCGAATTCGACGATGCCCTGGCCGCGGCCCAGCGCGAAGCAAAAAATGCGTTCGGCAACCCGGACATGCTGATCGAGCGCTACCTGACCCAGCCACGCCATGTCGAAATCCAGGTGTTCTGCGATCAATCCGGCAACGGCATCTATCTGGCCGAGCGGGACTGCTCCGTGCAGCGCCGGCACCAGAAAGTGCTGGAAGAAGCGCCCGCCCCCGGCCTCAGTGAAGACACCCGCAAAGCCATGGGCGAAGCCGCGGTGCGGGCGGCCCAGGCCATCAACTACGTGGGCGCCGGCACCGTCGAGTTTCTGTACGACGTGGACGGTTCCTTCTTCTTCATGGAAATGAATACCCGCCTGCAGGTAGAACACCCGGTCACCGAAATGGTCACCGGCCAGGATCTGGTGGAATGGCAACTGAAAGTGGCCTGGGGTGAGCCCCTGCCGCTGACCCAGGACCAGGTAAAGACCCGTGGCCACGCCATCGAGGCGCGTATCTACGCCGAAGATCCGGATCAGGACTTCCTGCCAGCCACCGGAACCCTGCGTTACCTCAGCACTCCGGATGAGTCTGCCCACGTGCGGGTAGATACCGGCGTGACCGAAGGCGATGAAATCAGCATCCACTACGACCCGATGATTGCCAAACTCATCGTGTGGGACGAGACCCGCGAACAGGCGGTCAACCGCATGGTTCAGGCCCTGGAGCACTACCGTATCGCCGGGCTGAAAACCAATATCCGGTTCCTGCACGCGGCGGTGGATGCGCGGCCATTCCGCGAAGCCGAACTGACCACCAACTTCATTGCCACTCACAACGACCTGCTGTTCCCGAAATCCAGACTGGATCTGGACAAGGCACTGGTGCTTGCCGCTGGATTCATCCTGGAGCAGCGCAAATCAGCGGAACCGGTCACCGGCGATCCCTGGTCGCCGTTCGGCCGCAAGAACAGCTGGCGCATGAACTCCGAATACGCCCAGCCTCTCACCCTCCAGGTGGGCGACGATAAACACGAGCTCAAGATCCTGGAACGGGATGACCGCTACCAGGTGTTCGTGGGCGGCAGCGTGTACCACCTGAACGCCAAACTGAATGACGATTACCTGCAGGCGGTCATCAACGGCCACCGGCTAAGCGTGCACGGCAACCTACACAACGAAGAACTGGTGCTCTTCTACGAGGGCGATACCTTCAAGTGCACCGTATACCGGGAAACCTACGGGTTTGAGGAAATGGCCAGCGAAGGCAGCCTGGCGGCGCCCATGAACGGCTCCGTGGTGGCGATTCAGGCCCAGATAGGCGACACGGTAACGGCCGGCCAGACGCTGGTGATCATGGAAGCCATGAAAATGGAACACGCCATCAAGGCACCCGCCGATGGTGTGGTTTCCGAGATTTTCTACGCCGAGGGTGACCAGGTGGCCGAGGGTGCGGAACTCATCGCCATCGACACCGGGGAGGCAGAATAATGGCCTTTCCGAAGCAGGCTCGGTTGGTGGAAATGAGCCCCAGGGACGGGCTTCAGAATGAGCCCGGCGATGTGATCGCCACCGGGGTCAAAACCGGCCTGATCGACCGGCTGGCCGATTGCGGTCTCAGCCACATCGAGGCCGCCAGCTTCGTATCACCCAAATGGGTGCCGCAAATGGGCGACGCGGCCGCAGTGATGGCCGGCATCACCCGTAAACCCGGCGTTCGCTACTCGGCCCTCACCCCGAACCTGAAAGGGTTCGAGGGCGCCCTGGCGGCCGGGGCCGACGAAGTGGCGGTGTTCGGTGCGGCATCGGAGTCCTTCACCCAAAAGAACATCAACTGCACGATTGCTGAAAGCCTGGAGCGCTTTGCACCGGTAGTTGAAGAAGCCCGCAAACACGGCATTCCCGTGCGCGGTTACGTGTCTACCGTGATGGGCTGCCCGTACGAGGGCGATATCCAACCGGCACAAGTGGCCACCGTAGCCAAGGCCCTGTACGACATGGGCTGCCACGAAATTTCCCTGGGCGACACCATCGGCGTGGGTACGCCCCTGAAAGCCAAGCGCATGCTCGAAGCCGTGGCTGCCCATGTGCCCATGGACAAACTGGCGGCGCATTTCCACGACACCTATGGCCAGGCCCTGGCCAACCTGTACGCAGTACTGGAAGAGGGCGTAAGCGTGATTGACGCCTCTGTGGCCGGTCTGGGCGGCTGCCCTTATGCCAAAGGGGCCTCTGGCAACGTAGCCACCGAAGACGTGCTATACCTGCTTAACGGCCTGGGCATCGATACCGGCGTGGATCTGAACAAGCTGGTGAAAACCGGCGACTGGATCTGCGCGCAACTGAAACGTCATAACGGCTCTAAAGTGGGCCAGGCACTCGGGGGCCTGTGCCAGTAACTTTCCAGCCCTCAACTACAAAAACAATGGAGGCAGAGACATGAGCAAGACTCTCCCAAGTTACACCAGTGGTATCGCAGAAAAGCCACTGCTGGGCATGACCATCGGCGATATGCTGGACCGCACCGCCCAACAGTTTCCCGACAACGAGGCTCTGGTGTGCCTGCACCAGGACATTCGCTGGACTTACAAAGAGTTCGTCGACAAGGTAAACGAGGCGGCCCGGGCGTTCATGGCCATCGGCGTCAAGCGTGGCGATCGCGTGGGCATCTGGTCACCCAACCGCTACGAATGGACCGTTACCCAGTTTGCGACCGCGAAAGTGGGCGCCATTCTGGTAAACATCAACCCGGCCTACGGTGTACACGAGCTGAAGTACGCCATGAATCTGGCCGGCATCAGCGTTCTGGTTACCGCCGACAGCTTCAAAACCTCCAACTACCGGGAAATGATCTACGAGCTGGCCCCGGAACTGAAGCGCAGCGCACCCGGTAAACTCAAAGCTGACAACGTCCCCGATCTCCGGGCCGTCATTAACGTACACCCGGATAACCACGAGGGTATGTGGACCTGGCAGGATTTCCTGGGCTTTGCCGGCGACGTATCAGAGGCGGACCTTGCCAAGCGTCAGGATGAGCTGCAGTTCGACGACCCCATCAATATCCAGTTCACCTCCGGTACCACCGGCAACCCGAAAGGCGCCACGCTCACCCACCACAACATTCTGAACAACGGCTATTTTGTTGGTGAAAGCCAGCGCCTGACCGAGAACGACCGGCTGGTGATTCCGGTGCCGCTCTACCACTGCTTCGGCATGGTGATGGGCAACCTGGGCTGCATTACCCACGGCACCGCCATGATCTACCCGAGCGAAGGCTTTGACCCGAAAACCGTACTCCAGGCGGTCCACCAGGAAAAAGCCACGGCCTTGTACGGTGTGCCCACCATGTTCATCGCCGAACTGGCCGACCCGGAGTTCGACAGCTACGACCTTTCCACCCTGCGCACCGGCATCATGGCAGGTTCCATCTGCCCCGCCGAAGTCATGAAGAAGGTCAACGGCAAAATGCACATGAAGGAAGTGCAGATTGCCTACGGCATGACGGAAACCAGCCCGGTTTCCACCCAGACCAGTTCCCTCGACCCGTTCGAGAAGCAGGTCACCACCGTGGGCCGCACCCAGCCGCACCTGGAAACCAAGATTGTCGACCCGGGCACCGGCAACGTCATGCCCCGCGGTGAGATTGGCGAACTGTGTACCCGCGGCTACAGCGTAATGCTGAAGTACTGGAACAACGAGGAAAAGACCCGCGAAGCCATCGACGATGCCGGCTGGATGCACACCGGCGACCTGGCGACCATGGACGAGGATGGTTACATCCAGATTGTGGGCCGCATCAAGGACATGGTGATCCGGGGTGGTGAAAACATCTACCCGAAAGAGATCGAAGAGTTCCTCTACACCCACCCAGCCATTGAAGAGGTGCAGGTAACCGGCATTCCGGACGAGAAGTACGGTGAAGAGCTGATTGCCTGGGTGAAACTGCGGCCCGATGCAGACCCGGTAACCGCAGAGGACCTGCAGGCCTTCTGCAAGGGCAAGATCGCCCACTTCAAGATTCCCAAAAACTACAAATTTGTGGATGCCTTCCCGATGACCGTCACCGGGAAAATCCAGAAGTTCAAGATGCGGGAAATCTCGATTGAGGAAATGGGACTGAAGCAATAATCGAATACCGCCCAAACCCAAGAAACCCGGCTCAGGCCGGGTTTCTGCTTTCTGTTGCACCTAATGCTTGCCCATGCGCTTGTACCGGAAAGGCTCGCCCTGTTCATTCTGAAGCTGGTAATCGTAAGCTGCCTGGAGCCCGGTTTCGTCTTCCGTCTCCTCCTCCGGTTCCTGCTCCAGATAGCGCGGGTATAGGGGTGAAAACATGGCCACCACAATGCCAATCGCACAGAAGAATCCAAAGGCATTGGCATACCCCACCTGCCCCACCAGCATACCGACCACAGGCGAGCCCGCTGCCTGTCCCAGAGACACAGCCATAAAAGGCAGCACCGGGCCCATGGACAGCCGCCCCGGTAACAAACGAATACCTGTCATCAGGTACAGCCCCGTCAGACTCATATAAGCCAGGCCGAACACCAGGGCTGAAAACGCCGCCAGTGGCAGGTTGCTCGGGCTTGCCGCCAACAATGCCAGGCTCGCAGCCAGCATCATCAGCATCAACGCCTGGGTAATCGGCGGATTGTTACGATCCGCCAGATCAGCCACCACCGCGCCACCGAGGCCGGCAATACCCACGCCGAACCACAGCCAGGCCGTGGAATCGGAACTCATCTCTCCCAGATTTACTACCAGGTCAGGTGCAAAGATCCAGTAGGCCGCCGAGACAAAACCCATCATGAAGCCAAAGATCGAGAGCCGTAACAGGCGCCACCACTGCAAGGCCGTGATCGCCGGCGGTGGCGCTGCGTTAGATGGCATCACCCGTGAAACCGAAGGCAGGAAAAACCAGGTGGCAAACACCCCGATCAGGGCAAGAACGGCAAAAGACGCGTAGGTATAGCGCCAGGCCCCGGCCAAAAAAAGAACCGTGGGCACCGCGACCATCACACCCACGCTGGTGCCAGCATTCATCACCGAGCTGACCCGGCCATGCATCGAGCGCCGAACCAGTGCCTGCATGGCTGCTGTCAGGGCAGGCATCATCAGGCCCGTGCAGATACCACAGGCAAATACGCCCAGCCCCAGTGACAGGGCACCGGCCGACTGACTGATCAAAGCAAGTCCGACTACCCCAAATACGCCGGAGGCCATCGCCGTATTCCGGGCGCCGAGACGGTCGGCACACCAGGGCGCCACCACCGACGCCAGTGCAAAACTGATCAGAGGGAGTGCACCGATGATACCGATCACATGGGGCGACAAAGACAGATCCGCACGAATGGGCGGAACAAACAGACCGAAGGCGAAGCGCGCAAGGCCGAAGCTGATCGCAATCAACCCCGCGCCCAGGAGCGCGAACGCTGTGCTGGAGGGAAACCTCATGCCACCTCCGCTGACTGAAAAGCATGGTGAACCATGTATTCAAATGTCAGCGTAGTCGCCAACCTCAGCCAGCGGCAACTTTGAGTTGCTCTGCCAGTTCGTCGTCCAACACATTGGCACGTTTAGCCGCTGGCCGGCTTTCCAGTCTGTCGGTGTACTCCCGGAACACATCGAGCTTGGGAATATTTTCCTGCATCATTTCCCACCAAAGGTAACTACTCACCAGCACATCTGCAGCCGTGAACTGCTCACCGCAGATATAGGGTGTTTTTGCCAGCGCTTGTTCAAGGGTTTCGATGCTGGCGTCGATGGGGCCGCAACCTACAGACTGCTCATTATCGCTATCGATCCGCCATCCATAAGCCTTGGCACTGGTCGCCATTTCAAACGGACCCGCCATAAAAAACAGCCAGCGGTAGTAACTGCCACGTTCCGGGGACCGAAGACCTGGAGCCAGATTCTTTTCCGGGAACCGATCGGCCAGCCAGGCACAGATCGCGGCGACTTCAGTCACCACCACGTCGCCATGCTTGATAGCGGGCACCTTGCCCATCGGGTTAATGGCCAGGTATTCCGGCCCTTTCATATCCCCGCCAAACTCCAGTGTTTTCACCGTATAATCGGCGCCCACTTCCTCCAGCATCCATCGAACCACGCGCCCACGGGACATGGGATGGGTATAGAACGTCAGATCTGACATATTGATCTCCTTTTCCTGCCAGTTGTTTTCATGAATGTGTGTACTGCAGGGCCAGCTTATGCGGCAACTAGGCAAGAATCCGTCCTAAATAAATGAAATAATTCGTGGCATCATCTGACGGCTGATTCAGCTCCCCGGAGGCGCCCATGTCTGGCCCAACCACCCGTGTATTGACTGTTCTGGAACTACTTCAGGCTCACGGCCAGATGGGCGGGGGTGAGTTAGCGCAACGGCTGGGCGTAAACCGGCGTACGGTTCGGCGCTATATCCGGATACTGGAGGATCTGGGTATCCCGGTGATGACAGAACAGGGACGCTACGGTGGGTACAGATTGGTGGCGGGCTTCAAACTGCCGCCGATGATGTTCACCAACGAGGAAACGCTGGCCATCTCGCTGGGCCTGCTTTCTGCGAAGCAACTTGGATTGACCGATGCAGCGCCCGCCATTGCCAGTGTTCAAGCCAAACTGGAGCGGGTAATGCCCGACAAGTTAAAAGGCCGGGCTCGCGCCATCAGCGAAACAGCCAGGATAATCCTGCCGCGCAAAGAGCCCAATCTGGATGAACATACGCTGGACACACTGGCCACCGCTACAGAAACGGCTCGTTCGGTCCAGTTCATTTACCACGCTCCACAACACCCGGAGATGGCTCGGAAAATCGACCCCTACGGCCTGGTCTTCAGACAGGGGCGCTGGTATGTCACGGGGTTTTGCCATCTACGATCGGCCATGCGCTCATTCCGACTGGACCGAATCAGCGAGGTTCAGCTGCTCGCAGACCGCTTCACAAGGCCTGCAGATTTTGATGCCGCAGAATTCCTGCACCAGAGCTTCATGGCCTGGAACAATACCCACGCGGTATCCCTGACCTTTCATACCGATCCTGCAACGCTAGCCTCATTATTTGATCCCGGCGAATACTGCCGTGATGGCATTCAGCAAACTGCCGATGGGCTTTTGATGGAAACCCACGTCGACAGCTTCGAGTGGTTCGCCAGCTGGCTCGCCCAGCTGACCTTTGCTTTCACCATTCATTCCCCTGCTGAGCTCAAACACGCGGTAAAGGCGCACGCCACTCGCCTTCTGGATAGTTGCCGATAGCCGTTGTCGATTTCGACCATTCCCAACCGACTAGACTCATAGACACAAACCAAACGTCCAGGAGGGTTATTGCAATGACACATCCGAAAAATACCATTTGCCTCTGGTTCAACGGCCAGGCTGAGGAGGCCGCCCAGTTTTATACCAGCATCTTCCCCGATTCCTCAGTTGGCAGGATATTGCGCGCACCCGGGGACTATCCCGCCGGATCCAGGGGCGACGTCTTAACGGTCGAATTTACGGTGCTTGGCGTTCCCTGTCTTGGGCTCAACGGCGGCCCCGCCTTCCAGCATAACGAGGCCTTCTCTTTCCAGATTGCGACTTGGGATCAGGAAGAAACAGATCGCTATTGGCATGCCATAGTCGATAACGGGGGCGAGGAAAGTGCGTGCGGATGGTGCAAAGACAAGTGGGGACTTTCGTGGCAGATAACCCCCGTGGCCCTTACCGAGGCGATCAATAACCCGGACCCCAGTGTTGCCAAGCGTGCCTTCGACGCCATGATGACCATGGGAAAAATCGATATTGCTGCTATCGAGGCAGCGGTTGGCCCCTGAGAGCCACACCTGGATCAAGTGATGGGAGCAAGAAACGCCACTGGCTGGTCGATTGACGCTTTGCAGCCAGAGCTAACGGGTAAAGTCTTCGACTTCCTCATAGTGCGTCACTGAAACGCGCTCCCCCAGTGCCCGCATGCCCACCATCTGCGCGGGGTTTTCCCCGCTCCAGAATGCTTTCCAGCTTTCCACGGAATCCCATTTCGCGACGGTGAGCACCTCGGTTTTGTCCTCAGGACTGCGGAGCATAAAGCTACCCAGAGCTCCGGGCACGGTTTCATGGATATGGTTGGTGGTGCGAACCCAAACCTTCTTGAAGTCCGCGAAGCTCTCTTCCTTAACTTTCCAACGGTAAACAACCCGAATCATACTGCCTCCTGCAAGAAGTACCGCCAGCCTTATAAATGGCGGTGAGTCGTGATCAAAAGCGACGCTGGCTGCTGGGTAACGGGATGGCGTGGCTCTGCGATATCGACAATGTAGTAACCGCAGTCCCGGAACAACGCTACCCAGGAGCCTAGCGTGCGAAAGTACCAGGGCATGGATTGCCATGTTCCCGGGAAATCCCGAAAATCCTCATTGCGCCAACCGTCGAGATAGGGGCCGCTCACCAACCAGGGATGCACCGTCTGCATGACCATTCTTCCCCGAGGAGCAAGCAACGGCCGGAGAGCCCGCAATAACCCGGCCACGTCTTCATGTAGGATCGCGAAGTTCACAGAGACCACATCAAAGTCGTGGCCTATCTTCCGGGCATCGTCCACAAGCTCAGAATAGGTACAGACGTGGAATCGTCCTCCCCCAAGGGACCGGGCCGCTTCAATCAACCCGGGTGAGCCATCCACCCCGACGCAGTCAACACCATGACTGGCGAGCGCCCGTACCAGCCAACCTTCTCCGCACCCCAAGTCAAGCACCCGTCTTGGATGTTGGGCGAGCACGGCGTTGATCATGGCATGGTCAGTCACCAGGCGGCGACTCTCGATATCGCCGTCGCGGACCGCCGAGGTCCAGAGTTCGGCATTCGTTATCCAGCTTTGCGCCAACTCGGATGGTTTATTGGAGCTGCTGCTCATTCAGAATTCCCGCGTGCCACCAAGCATGCCCTGCCCGGCAGTTAAATGGGTTTATTGCCCTTTTCCTCGATCGAGTCAATGGCCTGTTTCAAAAGCTCATTGAACGCCTCAGGCCTTTCCAACATTGGGAAATGGCCAGCGTCTTCAATGTACATAAGCTGGTAATCATCAATGTGTTTTCTATTCTCTTCCAGCGCTGTCGGCCACAACCTGGCGTTTATCGAGATGACGGGAACCCTGACATCATCAAACGCAGTGGCCGCTTCGCCAGTGACATATCGCCCGAGATAGTTTCGGAAAGCGTTCAAGGCAATGGCCTTTGGCGCAGAAGACATATCTTCTTTCACCCAGGCAACCAAGGGCTCATCGGCACCTTCCGGAAACATAGGTGCGACAAAATCCTTCATCGCCGTCGTAAAGTCAGCCTCAAAGGGCTGAGCCATTTCATCAACGACACTTTGGGGAATTCGCTCCGCAACGTTCTGCAAGGTATCAACCCCTATCACACCAACAACTCTGGCCGGCATTAATCTGGCTGCTTCGGCAATCACCGCGCCGCCCATCGAATGCCCTACCAGAATCGCACGTTCAATGCGCTCTTGATCGACAATGGCCTTCACATCGTGAGCGAAAGCCACCATCGAATAATCAGAGCGGCCAACCGATGAGTGCCCATGGCCCGCCAGATCAACCGTAATTACCTGATAATCGCCAGCAAACGCCGGTATTTGTTGCTGCCAGTAGCGTCCGTCACAACTCCAGCCGTGGATAAAAACCAGAGCCGTTTTTCCACTCCCGACCACGTCATAAGCGATTCGTTCTGAGTCAGAAGACAAGGCGACCTTGTGCCTGACAGGTATCTGGTGAGAGGCACAGCCTGTCAGCAGGAGGAAAGACAACAAAACCAACACTATCGATCTATGCATAAACAATCCCTTTGGTTCATACAAGGCTGTTGTTAAGCGCCCGACGCGGGCATCCGGTTCACTGGATTGGAAAGCTCAGAAAAGCCAATGGCCTCAGGCCATCGGCTTGAAACTCGGCAACGAAGCCACCCGGTTCAGCCATGCCAGAATTGCCGGATAGTCTGCCAGTTCAAAGCCGCCCTCGTGAGCTACGTGGGTGTAGGCATAAAGCGAGATGTCTGCCGTGGTCGCATGCTCGCCTGTGAGATAAGGCGTTTTCTGAAGCTGCTGCTCCATCACTCGCAACGCTTTGTGGCCGCCGGCTTGCTTCGACGCATATTCCTCTGCTCTGTCATCAGGCAGCCCAAGGTACTTATTGATGAAGCGGGCTACCGCGATATAGGGCTCATGGCTGTATTGTTCGAAAAACTGCCACTGCAGAATGCGCGCTTGAGCCAGCCCACCCTCGGGGTAGAGCGCCGATCCGCCTGCCAGGAAGTTGATAATGGCGTTGGACTCGGAAAGCGTCTCGCCCCCATCGAGCTCCAGCAGAGGTATTTTGCCATTGGGGTTCTTTCGCAAGAACTCGTCGGACCTGGTGTCGCCAGCCAGAATATCGACCTCAATCCACTCGTGGTCGATGTTCAGGAGGTTGCACACCAGCTGAACTTTGTAGCAGTTGCCGGATTTGGCATCACCGTAAATTTCCATCTGCTCTCCTTACCGTGCCCCACAGGAGCACCCGATGTAAGCTCCAGTCCGGAACGAACTACAATAGAAAGCTCTTCAGTAACCGGTTTCGTAGTCTTTCAAATGATCCCGTGTTCATTGCCATCACCGATTCCGAACACTTTGCCGAAAACTTGCTTCATAACGCCCACCATCACGCACTCGTCGCGTGGATGGCCTTGTTGGCATCCGCTATCTCATGTTGGCTAAACACCTGAATACCATGTCGGCGCAGCAACGCGGCCGTAACCCCGATGCCAGGAGTCCGATTACCTGAGAAGCTACCATCATAGATGAAAGAGCTGCCACAAGAAGGACTGGACTCAGCCAGTACAGCTATCTCAATGTTGAACTTTTTGCACAGTTCCAAAGCAATGGAGGCACCTGCGATAAAATCATCGGTGACAACATCTCCGCCTTTTTCAAAAACCTCGGCTTCACCGTCTAACACACTATTTCCACTACCTCCGAAGATCTCCGCAGGCTTCCTGGGGATACTCATCCCGGCTTCCACTTCCGGGCAAACGGAAACGATCCGGCCTTCAGATACCCACCTCTCCACAAGTTGATCGTGCACCGAAAGGTTTTCGCCATCGTATCTGACCTTCTTGCCTAAAAGGCATGCACTCATTAATACTTTTCTCAAATTACTAGGCCCTCAGGGTTGTGATGCTAACGCAGAAACAGGCAGCGGCCGATTAGGAAGCGCACCGCGCTGGCGTTAGGCGTCATTATGCAGACCCAGCTTATGCACTCACTCAGGCAGGTGTGCCAGAAGCTTGTCAAGTGTAATCGGGAAATCGCGGATACGTATACCGGTGGCGTGATAGACTGCATTGGCTACTGCGGCTCCAGCGCCAGAGATGCTCAGTTCACCGATGCCCTTTGAACCCAGCGGATTCGAACGGGGGTTGTAATCCCCCAAGAACTAATATGCAGCGGAAGGAGGCAAACCATGGTAAACGCGAACGAATGGAAATCCGAGCGTGAACGCTATGATGCGGCATGGGCCAAGTACCAGAATGTGGCAGAACGGATTGATGCCAAATATGAAAGCCTGGACAGCGGTACCCAGGATCAGACGCCCGCGCAGGAGGATTTATCCGAATTGCAGGAAGCCTGGGAGGAACTTGAAAACGCTCGGCAGCGGCTAGGCGAATATATGAACGAATTTCACGAGCGGCATATGGCGCAAGGGAAGAGCATGTAAGGTCGCGTCAGTAGGCCAAAGCCACCCTGGTTTTGCCAGGGGTGGCTTGTTCTGTCGTGAGAGTTATAAGTCAAGGTGCTCGATAATAGAGTCTGTCTCCTGTCGCACCAGGTCTTTGTCAATAGACTTCACCACCGCCGCCATACATCACAATCAAGCCTATTGAAGGCAACGCATTATCAATAAACTCTTCTGCCTTATCTTCATCTTCGATCTCATGATAAAGATGCTGGGTAAATTCCCTGAGTTTCTTTTTCATCTGACGATGCTAAATCCTTGTGACACGTAACGCCCGCCATCACCGGTGACAGAACCGCAGCGAAGCGGAGGTTTTGGCATGGACTTCCCCCAATAAATTGGACACGCCCCATCAGTTAATTCCCTCGAACTCTATCGGAGTCCGGTAACCAAGACCACTGTGCAGCCGCTGGCTGTTATAAAAGCCCTCAATATAGTCTTTTATATGTTTCCGTAATTGCCGCATCGTCACAAAGCTGGTCGCATGCAGCAATTCTCCCTTCAAGGTTTTGAAGAAGGATTCGACCTCAGCGTTGTCCGTGCATTGCCCCGGTCGATTCATGCTGTGGCGCACGCTGTTCTGGTTCAGAAATGCCTGTGTTTTCTGAGCCCGGTATTCCGTACCACGATCGGTGTGGAACAACAGTCCCGCTTTCGGCTGCCTTGCTGCAAAGGCCTCTCTCAGAGCACCTTTGGCCAGTGTCGCATTCAGGCTCGCATCCAATCGCCAGCTGACGATCCGGCGCGAGAACAGGTCCAGAACAACCGCCAGGAATACGTATTTTCGACCCAGCTTGATATAGGTAACGTCACTGCTCCATTGCTGATTCACCTCAACAGGCTTTTCAACGCTCAAGCGGTGGTTGGGAAGGGCTTTGAGCTCGTCACGGCGCTTGCTCATTCGGCGATACACTCGCATCACTCGCGCTTTCATGCCCCATTCCTGCATCAGGCGCGCCACACGATTCTCGCCAACCTGTTCGCCTTCCTGGCGCAGGGCCTGATAGACCCTAGGACTGCCATAGCGCCCCTTGCTACCGTCGTAAACACGACGGATCTTTAACAGAAGTGCGGCGTTCTCAGCAGCTCTCTGACCAGGCTTCCGGTTTGCCCAGGCGTAGTATCCGGACCGGGATACGTTGAGGTGCTGACACAGCGCTTTTACCCCGTGTTCCCATCGGTGTTTCCAAACGAACCGGAACGCTTCCGTCGTTCCTCGGCCTGAAAACGTTGAAACTTTTTTAGGATGTCGTTTTCCTCCTGAAGCTCCGATATCTGGCGTTTCAGGCGGGCGATCTCATCCTGCTCCTGTATCTTCTTCTTGGCGTCTGCTGGCGCTTTCTTGACCCGCTTCATGGCGAACTTTCCTTCCCGATATTCCTTGCGCCAGCGTGACAGCATCATCGGGTGAATATCCAGCGCTTGGGCAACGCTTTTCACGCTGCGGTGGGCCTGGTGACTCCACTCCACCGCTTTGACTTTGAACTCAGTGCTGTACTCCTGGGTTTTCTTCCCCGTGATCATTTTCGGCATCGTATTTCTCCCGTTTCGGAGTTATCGATGCGTGTCCACTTGATCGGGGGAAGTCCAGCATCCGGTTCATGGCCTGGTTATGTGCTGCCTCAGGCCGCAACAAGCTTCTTCACGTTGAGCTCTTTGCGATGCTGTTCAGCATGCCAGAGTTCATATTGGGACTGCTGATTCAGCCAGCTTTCTGCCGAGGTATCGAAAGCGATAGAGAGCCGGATCGCCATTTCCGGACTGATGCCGGCCTTGCCATTCAACACGGCACTCAGCGTTTTGCGGCTAACGCCCAATGCCTCTGCTGCTGCTGTGACAGAAAGGCCAAGGGGCTCGAGACAAAGCTCTCGCAGCACTTCACCCGGGTGCGGAGGGTTGTGCATTAACATTGGCGGTACCTCAGTGATAATCTTCGTAGTTCACAATCTCGGCATCTCCGTCTTCAAATCGAAAGGTCACTCGCCAGTTACCGCTGACGGTCACTGACCAGATTCCGGCACGATTGCCAGAGAGCTCGTGCAAGCGAAGACCGGGTAAGTCCATATCTTTGGCATTCGCCGCTGCATTCAATCTACCGAGAATTAGCCGAAGCCTCTTTTCATGAGCGGCCTGAATCCCTGCAGTGCTACCGGACTTGAAGAATTTTGCCAAGCCCTTGTGTTTGAAGCTTCGAATCATTCCTTGATCGTACCCTGTAACGTATCAGGTGTCAAAGCACATAACGCCAGCGGTAATGGGCGGCAACGGAGCGGAGCGCAGTTGGCGTCCCGTTGACCGCCTTGTTGTGCGTCATTTTCGATACTCCTCCATGATTTCCCTCAGCCTCTCCTTGTACTCCATCTCGATATCCGGCCCGCACCTACCTACCTGGTCTTCAAAAATCGGATTCAATGATGTCTGGTAATAGCCCCCATTCGAATCAATCGACTGAATCGTGTACTCGGTGCGCCATTCCCACATATTTTTACTTGGCACAAAGGTGAAGTCAGTGCCTTTGCCCCAACGTGCCATGTCTTCTTCCGATCCATCCAAATTTCTGAATTTACAATAAAAGTACGAACCTTCATCAGGTTGTGACTCGGCAGCCTCGGGGGGTCCTTGATTCACATTGGTACATTCAGCTTGGCTGATTCCGAACTCTTCGCAACAGCTAATTTGGCTCGTCCGGTCTGAGTGGGCGAGGCATACCCTCAGGTCCATACTGTCCACCGATGCCAAAGCCAACGGGACGTAAAAAAAGCAAACGATGAACAATGGCAGTGTTGTTCGTAACACCCGAAAGGCTCCTTCCTATTGTTTTGTTCAATGTAGCTGTACCGCACAATCGGGATAGGGAGGCACCT
>NZ_AXBW01000010.1:0-71451 GCF_000475355.1 Marinobacter sp. C1S70
TTGGGTCGCGCCCCTCGCGGGCGCGTGGATTGAAACAGAGCATCGGCAAGCCAGCCAAAAAACAGGTGCGTCGCGCCCCTCGCGGGCGCGTGGATTGAGTCTCAGAAATAACCATGGCGACTGCTCTGGATGCTGTAATCAATTACGATCGGTAACTTGATGATCGACGCAGCTACAGGTGGGGTTCAGTTTCGACTGAGTCCTATTGGGTGGCACGTTCCAAAATGGAACATGCCACTTCTCCGTTCAGGTCTCCACTTTCAATATGTTGTTAGGTACTTGGGTATTGCCCGGTGCTGTATTCTAAACAACTCCTTCACGTACTATTGTGACTAGTATTCGATTACATAGTAGATGTTTCCTTATGGGAGAGTGGTGCTGATACACTTTGCTCCACAGCAATAAGGAGCGCATGTGGTCTTATTGAAGTTGGCATGAGGGCAGGATTGCCCGTCAAGGAACCCCGAGGATTTTCGGGCATCAAGGAAGAAGCAAGGAGCAAAGCCATGAGCGGCAAGAAAGTTGTGCTGTTGGGGGATCTCGGTACCGATCATGAGGGTTTTCCGCCCACCCCGGTAATCAATGGTTCTCCGGATGTACTCATCGACGGCAAGCCCGTCGCGCGGGTAGGTGACCAACTTGCCCTGCACTCCAAACCCAAGCATTCCCCTCATCCGCGTACTATCGCTTCCGGTTCAAGCACGGTTTTCATTAACGGGTTACCCGTTGCCACAACCGGTGGTGCGATTTCCTGTGGTGGAGTCACCATTGGCAGCAGTAGTGTGGTGGTTGGCGATACCCATGCGCCATTGCCATTTTCTGGTGTTTCGGGGGCAAATGCTCACTCTGCGCCTTTGAGCTCAGAATCCAGTACAGCAGAAACACACACAAACGGCATGCAGGCCTCTTCCGGGGCGCAGCTACGCAGTCGCACCTCCAGCCATGCAGGTGGAAGAGGTGGCTCAGCCGCAACCCCTTCTCAGGCCACCAAGGATATTGATGAGTCTGGCAAAACCCTCCGCCTGGGGGTGTTTTTTGATGGCACTGGCAACCATCGAGGCAATGACCAGATCCTGGCGAACCGCGATGTGACGAATGTGGCGAAGTTGTATGACCTGTACCGTGACGATGGCCTTGGCAGCAAATATCGAAGAATCTACGTTAATGGACCTGGCACCATTGACGGCCAGCACACTCCGAATGGCTTTGAGGCCTCGGAGGACCTCATGGGTTTGGGTTTGGGCATTGGGCCCGAGGGTGGACATGACAGGATAGAGTTTGCGATTAGACGGATGCGAGATGAAATCCATGCTGGGGATTACGACGAAGTGGTCTTCGATGTATTCGGCTTCAGCCGTGGCGCGGCTCTGGCCCGGCATTTTGTCAATCTGATTAATGAACAACGTGAAGCGGTCCTGCTGCCCCAGTTTAAAGGTGCCTCTTTGTTTTCCCCAATGGTTAGCGTCACACCCGTACCTGCATTCCCGCCTGGTGTGAAGGTCCGGGTGAATTTTGTTGGCCTGTTCGATACGGTGGGTAGTTTTTACCTACCTGGAGACAACGCCAACCTGGACTTTAACCTGAACCTTTCGCCCAGCAGTGCCGAACGGGTGGTGCACCTTACAGCCCATCACGAGATCCGCAAGAATTTCCCATTGAGCAGTATTATGGATGCCAACGGTAATGGGCCCTCACACTTTATGGAAATAGCTGTACCGGGTGCCCATTCCGATGTGGGCGGCGGTTATGAAAATCCGGACAAGGGCTTCGAGAATATTGAGAAGATCGTTCTGGGTATCCACTCGGGGCTTGCGGACGGCGGCCATACTCAGCGCACAGCGATTCCACATCTTGAGGCGAAGTACGCGCGCCCAGGCCGGACGGTGGTAGCGGTGCCCCAGCCAAATGGAGACATCCACGTGCAGGAGCGAAGGCGCACCCGTAAGGAATTGGCTATCTATAACCTGCATCGGATGTACGAATTCGCGTTGCAGAGCGACGTGCCACGCAGGCAGATGAATACCAACAACAAAGACTTCCAAATCCCTCAAGACTTGCAGGCCGCGCTGAGCAGTTGGCATACAAGTGGGGGATTACTTGATGCGTCAAGAGATTACCTGGGTGGATATATCCACACCTCTGACAGCATCTACCGGCTTGGTCTGGAGCCGGACCCCTCTGGTAATCGAACAGTGTTTTTCAACCGGCCAACTAAGGCCATAACCCCGCTCAGCAAAGGAGTTGCTCATGCGCAATAACATCACGGCAAGGGTAGCCTTTTCATTTCTATTGCTGGTCTTGGTAACGGCTTGCTCCTCGGAACCTCGCAGGTACGACTTTGCCGTGTCCGTGGCTGGAGGGCCAAAAGGGTGGCCTGTTTGGATTGAGAGCATAAAGTTTGATGATTCATGGATTGCTCGTGGCGGCACATCGGGAGGTGGCTTTGACCACATTCCCCCAGGAGGGGCTATCGTGGGGATAAGCCCTAAACCTGCCCCCAGCACCGTGCATGCCCGCTGGTTCTCCTACCGGACCCAGACATTCTATGAAGTTATCCTTTCGCTGCCAGAGGATCTTGATGACAAACTGCGCAAATGGTATCGGGACTATCCGCTTGATGACTATAGCCATACTCTGATTGTTGGGTTTTCAGGTAAGGGAGAAGCGCTTGCCTGGTGGAAGGCTTTTTGCTCCACCTGCAATTACGATCGCAGCCACGATTTCTACACGCCGCTGATCGAAAACGTCCAAGCCGAAGAGGTCGAAGGGGACCCAAGCGGTTACCGATTGCAAACTCAGGAGTTGATTGATGAGGGAAGTATGCCGTCGCCGTGGTAGCCATTCCATTGGCAGCACCATAGGGTTAGCTAGTGCGCGACAAAACCAATGCAGGGGCCACCCATCGGTCCCAATGAGTAAGTTTGGATGGAGAACAGGCTGCCCTTTGCCAAACAATCCACGTAGTATGCGATTTGTCGCTTCTACCCAGGTACCCCCGCAAACTCCCGAACATCCCGCAAAAACCGATCTACCTGCTCCTCCGAGGTCGACCAGGAGCACATCAGCCGGGAACAGCCGCCAATAAAGTTGTAGAACTTCCACCCTTTCGCCCTTAGCGCAGCCTGGGTAGTTTCCGGTAAATCCACAAACACACCATTCGCCTGCCTGGGGTAACGCAGGGATACGCCTTCAATACCCCGCAGTCCATGCTCCAGTCGTTCGGCACAGGCATTGGCGTGCCTGGCATTTTTTAGCCAGGTATCGTCCGTGAGCAGTCCGCACCAGGGGGCTGAGATATAGCGCATCTTTGAGGCGAGTTGCCCCGCCTGTTTACAGCGCCATTCAAAGTCTTCGGCCAGTTTACGGTTGAAGAAAATGACCGTTTCACCCAGGGCCAGGCCATTCTTGGTGCCGGAGAAACAGAGCACGTCGACACCCGCTTTCCAGGTGATTTCAGAAGGGTGCACGTCCAGCGCTGCTACCGCGTTGGCAAAGCGTGCGCCATCCATATGAATGTTCAGGCTATGGCGGTCGGCCACTGCGCGCAGCGCACGGAGTTCTTCTGGGGAATAAAGGGTACCCACTTTCGTTGCCTGGGTGATGCTCAGGGCCTTGGGTTTGGGATAGTGAATATCGCTGCGTTTGGTGACAAGGTGTTCCACGCTTTCCGGGGTCAGCTTGCCGTTGGCACCGGTACCCAGCAACAGCTTTGCCCCGTTGGAGGCGTATTCCGGGCCGCCGCATTCATCGGTCTCGATGTGGGCCAGTTCGTGGCAGATGACACTGTGGAAGGACTGCCCGATGGACGCCAGAGCGAGCGAGTTTGCGGCTGTGCCATTGAATACGAAGTAAACGTCGCAATCGGTACCAAATACTTCGCGTAGTTGGTCTGCCGCTTTGGTTGTCCAGCTGTCTTCGCCGTAGGCAGGTTCGTCCTTCTGGTTGGCCTGTTCCATGGCGTTCCAGGCCTGGGGGCAGATACCACTGTAATTATCGCTGGCGAATTGCTCCGAGTCTGACATTGGTTCTCCCGAAAATATCATGGGTGAATATCCACCCATTATTAGCTTTGCTGTGGGTGGTTAGCCACCCAATGTTCTTCGTCTATTTGTCTAATAAGAAATCAATTAATTGTTTTGTAAGTATTTTTACTAACTGGCCTGGCCCTTGCTGATAGCTCCCCCAGCGAGGCCGGGCAGGCCTCATCAGCACCCAACCAACAAGATGAATCGGGAGCATTTCTTATGAAACTTCAAACCATTCTGGCGGCTGCGATCGCCTCCTCCGTTGTTGCTGGCCCTGTGATTGCCCAGGATCGTGCCGGCTGGCCCGAGAGCTTTACCGTTGGCACGGCAAGCCAGGGCGGCACCTACTTTGCCTATGGCTCCGGCTGGGCAAATTTCGTGGCGGAGAATCTGGGAGTGTCTGGTGGTGCTGAAATCACTGGCGGCCCGGTTCAGAACATGGCGCTGGTTCACACCGGGGATCTGAAGTTTGGCCTGACCACCATGGGCCCGGCCCGTGAGTCCATGGAAGGCGAGAGCCCGCTGGCCCCGGGCATGAAGATGGACAACGTGTGTGCCATGTTCCCGATGTATGAAACCCCGTTCTCCATCGCCACGCTGTCCAGCTCTGGTATTACCAGCATCTCCGAGATTCCGGACGGTGCCACCATTGGTTTCGGGCCGGCCGGCTCCACCTCGGATACCTACTTCCCGCGCATGATGGAAACGCTGGGCGTCAAGTTCGAGCGTCGTAACGGCAGCTGGTCAGACCTCGGTGGCCAGCTTCAGGATGGTCTGATTGATGTGGTGGCCTTTGCGGCCGGTATTCCCATTCCGGCGGTCAGCCAGCTGGAAGTCCAGACCGACGTTAACGTGATCGGCATGAACGATGATGAAGCCAAGAAGATCGTCGATAACTTCCCGGTGTCGGAGTTCGTCATTCCGGCCAGCACCTACCAGTCCCTGGACGCTCCATCCCGAGTGGTCTCCATGTGGAACTTCGCCATGGTGAACTGCGACATGCCGGAAAGCTTTGTGTATGAAATCACCAAGCTGACCATGGAGAACAACGACAAGATGGTGTCGATCCACAAGGCAGCGCGCCACTCCGTTCCCGAGAACTACACCAAGAATAAGGTACTGCCCTGGCATCCGGGTGCAGCACGCTGGTTCAACGAGAACGGCTATCCCATCGAAGACGCGGCCATCAAGCAGTAATGAACCAGGCCGAAGGGTCGCCTGACGACCCTTCGGCATCCGGTCGATACCGATTCACCGCCTCTCAGACAGGCAGGACTTATCATGACCAAAGAACAATCCCATGCCGGCGGCGAAACGCAGCTGGCAGAAAACCTGACGGTCAATGAAGACCATGTATTGGCCCACAATGTGGATGAAGAACCGTTAGAGGCGAACCGTCGCCTGTACACCGGTATTTTGCTGAAGTTCGTGGTGTTGCTGGCCATTGCCTATTCGGCGTTTCACCTCTACACCCTGAACGTGTCGCCCATGGAAACCTGGTCGTTCCGTATTGTGCACGTGGCCGGTGCCCTGGTGTTGGGCTTTATCCTGTTTGCCGGTGCCCGCTTCGTTTCCAGTGAAGAAGGTGCTGCGCGGCATCGCTGGACCACCTGGTTTGCAGCAGTCGCACTGATTCCAGCGCTCTATGCGCTGTACCAGACTTACGCCTTTCACCAGATGATTCTGGGTGGTACCCTGCGGATTCCCGCCGAGCTGGAAACCTGGCACTTTGGCTGGCCGCTGCTGGCGGCTTCCGGTGTGGGTATTGTCATGAGCTGGTTCCACCAGCGCGATCGTGCCCGGTTCAGCGTGCCGGATCTGGTTCTCATCATCTGCTCTGTGGCGGTTGCTGCCTACCTGCTGGTGGTGTTCAACACCTCCATGCGGATGACCACCGGCACCGCGTTCGCCCCCGTGGGTATTTCTTTTGCCGCTGTGGCCGGTACCGCGCTGATTATGGAGCTTACCCGCCGGGTAGCCGGTATGGCTCTGGTGGTGATTGCGCTGGTGTTTCTGGCCTACGTCTTCGCCGGCCCCTACCTTCCGGGCTTTCTGGGGTATCCCGGGCTGTCGGTGCAGCGCTTCTTCAGCCAGGTGTATACCGATGCCGGTATCCTCGGGCCGACCACGGCGGTGTCTTCGACCTACATTATCCTGTTCATTATCTTTGCCGCGTTTTTGCAGGCGTCGAAGGTAGGTGACTACTTTGTGAATTTCGCCTTTGCAGCGGCTGGCCGGTCCCGGGGTGGTCCCGCCAAAGTCTCCATTTTCGCCTCTGGCCTGATGGGCATGATCAACGGCACCAGTGCCGGGAACGTGGTGTCCACCGGTTCCCTGACCATCCCCCTGATGAAGCGGGTTGGCTACAGCAAGGAATCCGCCGGCGCGGTTGAGGCAGCAGCGTCCACGGGTGGGCAGATCATGCCGCCGATCATGGGTGCGGGTGCCTTCATCATGGCGGAAATCACCGGTATTCCCTATACCGAGATTGCCATTGCAGCGATCATTCCGGCGATTCTGTACTTCGCCTCGGTCTACTTCATGGTCGATTTCGAGGCCAAGAAGCTGGGTATGCGCGGCATGCGCGAAGACGAACTGCCCAATCTGCGCCTGATGCTGCGCCAGGTATACCTGTTTGTGCCCATCATTATTCTGATTGTGGCGCTGTTCCAGGGCTACTCGGTGATTCGCGCCGGTACCCTTGCCACGATTTCCGCGGCGGTGGTCAGCTGGATTTCGCCCAACAAGATGGGCCTGCGGCAGATTCTGCATGCGTTTGAGATAGCGGCCTACATGTCGATTCAGATCATCGTGGTCTGTGCGGCAGCCGGCGTGATTGTGGGTGTGATCTCACTCACTGGCGTTGGCGCCCGGTTCTCGGTGCTGTTGCTGGATGTGGCGGCCCATAGCCATCTGCTGGCACTGGTGTTTGCCATGTTCATTTCCATTCTGCTGGGTATGGGCATGCCGACCACCGCGGCTTATGCGGTTGCGGCTTCGGTCGTGGCGCCGGGCCTGGTGCAGCTGGGGATTGAACCGCTGACCGCGCACTTCTTTGTGTTCTACTTTGCGGTGGTCTCGGCCATCACACCGCCCGTGGCGCTGGCCTCCTATGCGGCAGCGGGTATTTCCGGTGCCAACGCCATGTCGACATCGGTCGCGTCGTTCCGTATCGGCATTGCAGCGTTCATCGTGCCCTTCATGTTCTTCTACAACAGTGCCCTGTTGATGGAAGGTGGATGGTTCGAGATCGCCCGGGCGCTGATTACCGCTACCTTTGGCGTGTACCTGCTGTCTGCCGGTGTGCTGGGTTGGTTCGCACGGTCGTCTGCCCCGGTTCTGGTACGGCTGCTGCTGGTGGCGGCAGCCCTGCTCACCATCGAGGGCGGTTTGTGGACGGACCTGGCAGGTATCGCATTGGCGGTGATCGCCATGCTCATCCAGCGCAAACGTGCGCCGGCTCTCGCCACGGCCTGATCTGGCCAGTGCCCTGAGGGCAGCCCGCTGCTGAGCGGGTTGTCCTGCCGGGCCGGGGGCGCTAGGCTTGGCCGAGGCCCCTCTTTGCTGTTTCGGAACTGAACTCCATGCTCCAGCGCCTCAGCGTCGTTGTCATTCTGGTTGTCATCATGCTGCTGTCCTGGCTTCTGGGCGGTTGGTACGGTTACCGGCAACTGGAGCAGGAGGCCTTGCAGGAGGCCTTCCGGTACCGGCAACTGGTGGCCAACGAGCTGAACCGTTACCTGCCGGTACCGGCCCTGATTGCCGAACACCCCCTGTTGGCTGGTGCGCTCGAGCAACCGGACGATGCCGTGACCCTGCTCAGGGCCAATGAGCAGATGCAGCGGATGGCGACCATTGTTGGTGGCTCCGACATCTATCTGATGGATCTCTCCGGCATGACCATTGCCGCCAACAATTTTGGTCAGCCGGACACCTTCGTTGGCAACAACTACGCCTTCCGACCCTACTTTTATCAGGCCGTCCGCACCGGGGAATCTGTTGCCTACTTTGCGCTGGGCTCCCGCTCCCTGGAACGAGGCCTTTACTTCACCCATCCGGTGCGTGATCAGCGGGGGAACATGCTGGGGGTGGTGGCCATCAAGGTGCTGGTGCACGAGCTGGAATCCCAGTGGCACCGGCCTGAATCGTCCCAGCAGGCTGAAATGGTGGTGCTGGATGGCGACGGTATCAGTTTCCTCTCCAGTCGCAGCCAGTGGCTTTATCGGGATTTCCGACCCGGAAACGATGCCGAAAAAGCCAACCGGATTCACCAGCGGTACCCGGAGCGGGATCTGCGGCCTGTCGATTTCTCGATTTCCGGCAGGCCCTGGGGGCTGGCTGAAGAATCCGCCCGAATCCAGTTGCGGGACAACGACAGGGTTGGCACCTATCTGACCGTACAAATCGGTCTGCCCCGTCTGGACTGGAGCCTGCTGGTACTGACGGAAACCCGATCGGTCCTCTGGGTTCGCGCCGGGTTTGTGGCCGCAGGCCTCGCGCTGTTCCTGGCCGGTTTCCTGACCTGGCTTTACCTGCGGGAGCGCTACCGGCGAGAGCGTGAGCTGGCCTTGCGGGGTGAACAGCTGGAGCGTCGCGTGGCACAGCGTACTGCGGACCTGAAACGCTCCAACGATCAGCTGCTGGGGGAGATCCAGGAGCGAGAACGCGCCCAGACCGAATTGCGCGAAACCCAGCAGGAACTGATTCAGGCAGCCAAGCTGGCGGTGCTGGGGCAGATGTCTGCGGGGCTGAACCACGAGATTAATCAGCCCCTGACGGCGATTCAGGGCTATGCCCGCAATAGCCGGAAGTTTCTGGAGCGGGGCGCCACCGACATGGTGGATGCGAATCTGGCGGAAATCGTTGGCCTGTGCGACAAAATGGCGGAGCTGATCCGGCAGTTCAAGGTTTTCGCCCGCAAGTCTGAGGGGCCGCCGTCGATAGTCGATCTCAGGCTGGCGGTTGATGCGGCTCTGAAGATTATCCGTGCCCAGAACAGCAGCACCGGCATCGAGATGCGCTGGCACCGGCCCGATCAGCCGGTCATGTGCCATGGCGATCTGATCCGTATTGAGCAGGTGATGGTCAACCTGATGGCGAATGCGGTCCAGGCGCTGGAAGGCCGTGACGATCCGGCTATCGATATTATGATTGATGATGACGGTGATCACTGGCGTTGCCGGGTGCGGGATAACGGTCACGGTCTTCCTGGCAACACCGAGCAGGTGTTTGAGCCGTTTTTTACCACCCGCTCGGTCAAACAGGGCCTGGGCCTTGGGCTATCCATCTCGCGCCAGATAGTTGAGGCGCTTGGTGGCAGTCTGGTCGGCCACAACCGTAACGACGGCCCGGGTGCAGAATTTGTTCTGAAACTGAAACAGCGTAGGGCAGAGGAATGACAACAGCTTCGGTCATTTTCGTGGATGACGACCCGGATATCCGGCCACTGATGGAGCAGACCCTGGCGCTGGAAGATATTCCGGTGGCCTGCTTTGCCGATGGTGCGTCGGCCTTGAAACAGATTCATCCCGAGTTCGAGGGCATCGTTCTGTGCGATTACAACATGCCGGGTATGGATGGCCTGGAGCTGTTGCAGAATATCCGGGCGCTGGATGAGGATATTCCGGTGATCCTGTTGACCGGCCAGGGCGACATCAGTACCGCCGTGTCGGCCATGCAGCAAGGGGCCTATGACTTTATTGAAAAGCCATTTGATCACGAGGAGCTGATTGAACTGCTGCGCCACGCTCTGGAAAAGCGCCACCTGGCTTTGGAAAACCGCCGGCTGAAAGCCCAACTGAAGCACCTGGCACGGCCTGGCCCACGCATGCTGGGGGACTCCCCCGCCATGCAAAAGGTGATGGCTACCATCGACCCGGTACTGGATATCTCGGCCAATATTCTGCTCCATGGCGAGACCGGCTCCGGTAAGGATGCCCTGGCTCGCTATATTCATGAGAACAGTCCCCGCAGCGGCCACAATTTCGTGGCCATCAACTGCGGTGCGGTGCCGGAGCACCTGATTGAGAGTGAACTGTTTGGCCATGAGGCCGGGGCGTTTACCGGTGCCGACAAGCGCCGTATCGGCAAGATTGAGCATGCACACCGGGGTACCCTGTTCCTGGATGAGCTGGAAAGCATGCCCATGCCGTTGCAGGTAAAGCTGCTGCGGGTTCTGGAGGAGCAACGGGTCGAACGTCTGGGCAGTAACCAGGTGGTGGATGTGGACGTGCGAATTATCGCCGCCACCAAGTCCGATCTGAAGGAACTGAGTGACAAGGGCGACTTCCGTTCCGATCTGTACTACCGCCTGAACGTGGTGAAGGTGGATATTCCGCCATTGCGGGAGCGAAAGGAAGACATCCCCAAACTGTTCCATCACTTTGTCCTGATTGCTGCCGCTCGCTATGACCGCGAGAGTGTGCCTTTGGACGCACGTCAGGCTGCCCGGCTGATGCAGCATTCCTGGCCCGGCAACGTTCGGGAACTGCGTAACCTGGCTGAGCGATATGTCTTGCTGGGCCCGGCAGCCCTGGCCGAAGGGGATTCCGCCAGCGGACCGAACATTGCCAGCCGGCAGACGTTGTCGGAAATGATGGATGGCTTTGAACGCTCGGCTATTGTCAGTGCTCTGAACGCCTGCCACGGTAGCATCAAGGACACCATGGTTCAGCTCGGGATTGCCCGCAAGACGCTGTATGACAAAATGAAGAAACACGGGCTGGACAAAGCCGAGTTCAAGGACTGACCGTTACAAAAGATAACGCCCTGGTTGCACTGGTTTTACAAACTACGAGGTTTCCTCGATAAATCTGTCGTGTGTTTTTCTGTAGGATTGCTAATCTTTTTTTAGCGGACTTCTCCGACAGCCATTCCAACCACGGAAAACACACCACATGAAGAATTTGACCATCCAGGCGAGGGTGCTGTTGCTGGCACTGGTGCCGGTTATTGTTCTGACTGCATTGCTGACCACCTACAACCTGAATCAGGCCCGCTCGATCGGGGAACAGGCGGTTGCCAGCTTCTCGGAAGACATGGAGGCCAGCAAGCGCCAGGAACTGCGCAACTATCTGGAACTGGCGAAAACTTCCATCCAGCACCTATATGAGCAGCCAGGCTCGGCCAATGATCCTGAGGTCCAGCAGCAGGCCTGGGACATCTTGCGGCAATTGCGTTTTGATGACTCCGGCAGCGAGGGCTACCTGTTCGCCTACAACACGGAAGGTGTTTCGCTGATGCACGGTGTCAATCCCGCCCTGGAAGGTCGTAACCTCTGGGGCTTTCAGGACCCGAACGGCACCCACCTGATCCGGGAACTGATTCAGGCTGCGCGCAATGGAGGCGGCTATGTACCCTATGGCTGGAAACACCCGGAAACCGGTAACGTAGCCCCCAAGTTAGGCTATGCCGAAATGCTGCCGAAATGGGGCGTGATGATCGGCACCGGATTCTGGATTGACGGCCTGGAATCTCAGGTTGCTTCCATGGAACAGCGGGTGGGCGATTCCCTGGGTGAGGCGATCATTGGCTCGGTGACCACCTCCCTGATCGCCCTGGCCATTATTGTCTTCCTTGCCCTGGTAGTGGTTCGCGGCATTATCAGTCCGTTGAAGTCGGCGGTGACGGCGATGAATGGCATTGCCAGTGGCGACGGGGATCTTACCCGTCGGCTTGACGTCTCGGGCAGGGATGAGCTGTCCCAGTTGGCCACGGCGTTCAACAGCTTTGCGGATCAGGTGCATGGGCTGGTCCGCCAGGTCCGCCAGTCGGCCGAGACATTGAATGTTACCACCGGCGAGTTGAACGAGGTCATGGTGGAAGCCGAGCAGGGCGTTGAGCGCCAGAAATCGGAAAGTGATCAGGTAGCCACCGCCATGAATGAGATGACCGCCGCAGCCCAGGAAGTGGCCGGTAATGCCAGTGAAGCGTCGGATTCGGCTGGACACGCTACCGCTCAGGTAACCGATGCCCAGGGGCTGGTCTACCAGGCCATCGAGGTGATTGGCGGGCTCTCCAAACAGGTGGAAGAGGGTGTTCAGGTCATAGAAAAACTGGGCACCGACTCCCGCCAGATCGACAGCGTGCTGGAGGTTATTCGGGAGATTGCCGACCAGACCAATCTGTTGGCCCTGAATGCTGCCATCGAGGCGGCTCGCGCCGGAGAAGCCGGCCGTGGCTTTGCCGTGGTTGCCGACGAGGTACGTACGCTGGCAAGCAGGACCCAGAAGAGCACTCAGGAGATCCAGGCGACCATCGAGCGGCTGCAGAAAGGTGCCCAGCAGGCGGTAACGCTGATCGGCGCCATCAGCCAGCGCAGCGAGGAAACCGTGGAGGAAACCCGCCAGGTGAACGAAGCGCTGCAGCGTATTTCCCAGGCCGTGAACACGATTACCGATATGAACACCCAGATTGCCAGTGCTGCGGAAGAGCAGACCAGCGTGTCGGAAACCATCAACCAGAATGTCCACGAAATCGTGGCAATCTCGGAACAGACTGCCCAGGGAACCCGTCGCGCCGGCGAAGCGACCCAGCGCCTCAAGGCACTGGCCGGTGAGTTGACCGACCAGGTCAGCCGCTACCGGGTCTGAGCAGAGTTACCTATCTAGTCGAAGGAAAAGGCGCAGTCACGAAAGTGATCTGCGCCTTTTTTTGCCCGGATCAGGGCGCGATTTTCTTTTTCAGGGCTTTGGTCAGCGGCCTTGGCAGGCTCGGCAGCGACTTCAGCAGCCAGGGCAGAACCTTTCTTTTTACGCCATTCAAGGATTCCGGCACCACCGCTTCAATCAGGTGCGGGCCGGGGTTGTGTTTGGCGTATTCCATGGCTTTGATCAGCTCTTCCGCCGTGGTTACCCGGGTGCCGTGCACGCCCATGCTCTGGGCCAGCAACGCGTAGTTGGTGACCGGGCCACTGATGTCGAGTTGGGATTTCGCCTTGGCACCGGCTTCTTCTGCGCCAACCCGTTCCAGTTCTACGTTCAGGATCGAGTAGGAAGCGTTGTTGAAGATGATGGTGGTCACGTTCAGATTTTCCCTCGCCATGGTCCACAGGGCCTGGTTGGTATACATGGCGGTGCCGTCACCGATCAGTGCGTAAACCTGGCGATCCGGACAGGCGATGGCTGCGCCGATGGCGTTGGGCATGCCTTGCCCGATGGCCCCGCCGGTGAGGGTGATCAGGTCGTGCCGTGGCGAGCCTGCGGTCATGGCGTTCAGCATCAGGCCGGAGGTGATGGCTTCATCCACGATAATGCTGTTCTCGGGCATCAGTTCGCCCACCGCCCGGCAAACCTTTTCGGCGGTGAGTTTACCTTTGGGCAGGCCGGGGCGGCCGGGCGCCTGCAGCTTGGGTTGGGCATTGCTGGCACCGAGAGTATCGGCCAGCTTTTTCAGGCTGGCGGTGGCATCCTGCTCCGGCGTGCTCAGGGTGTGAGCCGTGCAGTTGTCTGGCACCAGGTAGCTTTGTTTGCCCGGATAGGCGAAGAAGGATACCGGGGCCTTGGCATCCACCAGAATCAGGTGGTCAAACTCGGAGAGCTGCAGAGTGGCCAGTTCCGCCAGGTAAGCGATCCGCTCCACCGGCGGCAGGCCGGCGCCCCGTTCAATGCGGGTTGGGAAGGTTTCGGCAAACAGGGTGACACCGTTGTGGGCGGCAATGCGTGCCGCCTCCAGCAGAGCGGGCTCACGCAAGGCGCGGCCACCCAGCAGCAGGGCGGTTTTCTTACCGCTCTTAATGGCTTCTGCGGCCGCTTTAACAGCGCTATCTTCAGCTGCAGGCGCTTGCGGTTGAGTGGGTGCGGCACAAGGCTTGCCGCCTTCGCCCCAGGACACATCCGCTGGCAGAATCAGAGTGGCTACCTGCCCTGGCAGGCCCCGGGCGGCGGTGATGGCTTCGGCGGCATCCTGGCAAAGGGCTTCTGTGCTTTGTGACGTGCGCACAAAACTGGGGGAGATGTTGCGAGCGACCGTTTCGATGTCAGACTGCAACTGGGCGTCGTATTTCACATGGTAGGTGGCATGGTCGCCAACAATGTTGACCACCGGTACCTTACCCTTGCGTGCATTGTGCAGATTGGCCAGGCCATTACCCAGGCCACAGCCCAGGTGCAGCAGGGTAGCAGCGGGTTTGTCCGCCATCCGGGCGTAGCCGTCGGCGGCACCGGTGGCGACGCCTTCAAACAGGGCCAGTACCGCCCGCATTCCGGGTTCGCTGTCCAGGGCGGCGACGAAATGCATTTCGCTGGTGCCCGGGTTGGTAAAACAGACTTCAACACCCGAATCCACCAGGGTTTTCATGAGTGCCTGAGCGCCGTTGGTCATTGTTGTTCTCCAGCTTGGGTCAATTCGTTTGTATTGGTCCGGTCGAGATGGGTCTCGTTGATATCGGCAATTCTGGTGACACCGGTCAGGGTCATGGCCAGTTTCAGTTCCTGCTGCCAGGTGTTCAGGAGTCGGGTTAATCCAGCCTGACCTTCTGCCGCCAGGGCCCACGCCCAGGGGCGACCAATCATCACGCCGTTGGCTCCCAGGGCAAGGGCGCGGAAAACGTCTACGCCGTTGCGGATGCCGCCATCCACCAGGATCTCGGTGTCTTGACCAACGGCGGCAACGATATCAGGGAGTTTGCGGGCGGTGGCGGCTACACCGTCGAGCTGGCGACCGCCGTGGTTGGACACCACGATGCCATCGGCGCCTACGTTGACGGCTGCTTTGGCATCATCCACTTCCAGTATGCCTTTCAGGATCAGTTTCCCTGGCCAGCGTTCCCGCAGCCATTCGATGGCCTGCCAGGTGACGGAGGCATCGAACTGGGTATCGACCCAGCGCTTGAAGGAGTCCAGGTTACTGGCCTCTGGTACCGCGTCGCTCAGGTTGCCAAAGGTCAGGGGTTTACCTTTTATCGCTACCTGCCATAGCCACCCGGGCCTGGATAGCAGTTGCTGCGCTTTGAGCGCAACGGAACGGGCGCCGGCGCTGTTCAGGCCGTTACGGGTGTCCCGATGCCGGGGGCCGGGCAGGGGCAGGTCGATGGTAAAGATCAGCGTCTGGCAACCGGAATGCCAGGCTTTTTTCAGCAGGTTTTCTACGTAGCCCCGGTCGCGAATCATGTACAACTGGAACCAGAACGGCGCCGTGGCGGCTGCTTTCACTTCTGCCAACGGGCATATGCCAACGGTGGAGAGGGTGAAAGGCACCTCGGCCGCATTGGCGGCTTTTACTGCCTGGGCTTCTCCCCGTTGTGCCATCATTCCGGCCAGCCCCAGAGGCGCCAGGGCGACAGGCATGCTGCAGGATTGCCCGGCCAGCTCGGTGCGGGTGTCCACGTTATCGACATCAATCAACACACGTTGGCGCAGGGCGATATCCTTCCAGCCGCTGACATTGGCCCGCAGGGTTTGCTCTTCGGTGGCACCGCCGTCCAGGTAGTCTGCCAGGAAACGGGGCAGTTTACGGCGGGCGAGGATCTGGTAATCGGCGGCGGTGGCCGGATAACTCAGCGGCATGGTGTCAGCCTCCGTTGGTGATGGAACGGGCGGCCGCCCGGGCCGTCAGTATGCAACCGGGCAGGAAGGTGCCTTCCAGTGACCGTTTGCCGTTGCTTCCTCCACCACCAAAACCGGCCGCTTCGCCCACGCAGTAAAGGCCTCGGATGGGCTGGCCGCTGGCATCCAGCACCCGGCTTTGCAGGTCGGTGCGTAGGCCGCCCAGGCTCTTGCGGGTGGTCAGTTGCATGTGAATGGCGATATACGGCCCGGCGCCTGGTTTCTGCAGAGGCGCCGGTTTGCAGGTGCGCAGCCGGTCCGGGCCCCATTGGCGGGCGTGGCGTATCATGCGTATTTGGGCATCGTTGTTCAGTTGATCGCCCTTTCTGAAATTGGCATCGAAAGCATCGGCAGTGGCCTGCAGGGTGGCGGCGTCAATGTCCAGAGAGCAGGTCAGGGCGTTCATTTTCTTCGCCAGCCCTTCCAGGGTGTCATCCACCAGGAAGTGACGGCTTTCGTTCTGCATCTGATTCACCAGCGGTTTGTTGCCCAGCAGCAGTTCTTTCAGGAACAGCGGGAATTGTTTGTCCCGGATGCGGGCGTTGTGTTCAGCGCCGGAGATGGCAAATTCTTTCAGAGCGATGCGCCGGTTCAGCAGGTGCCAGGTCCAGGGCTTTTCCTGCTCGGCTACCCGTTGGCACAGCCAGTGAGTATCAAAGCCGGTCACCAGGGGTTCCGGCCCGATACGTTCGCCCCGGTGGTTCAACCAGAGTGCGGATTTACACGGTATCGTAGACAGGCCGTGGCCCGGGAAATGCGGATAGGGGTGGGGGAAGCCCGCTGCATAATTCCACATTTCGCCGGCGTGAGTGATGCGCGCGCCCAGGTGATCTTTGGCCCAGTGATGCAGTTTGCCATCGGCAAACGGGTGGGCACCGTTAAGCATGGTGGCCGGTTGCGGGCGATGTTTGGGCCAGTTGGCCCGGCATTCGGCGTGGCTGCCGTTGATGCCGCCCATGGCCAGCACCACATTGGCGGCCTCAAACCGGACCTCTTCGCCGGTTTCTTCGTTGATGGCAATGGCGCCACAGACCTCACCGGCCTGATGGTCGAGTGCGGTAATTCGGTGCCGGTGATGAATGGCCAGTCTGCCACCGGTACTGGCTTCGTGCAGGGCATTGACCATGCAGCGCACCAGTTCCCGGGAGGTGCCCCAGGTGATGTGGTAGCGGGGCACGCTGTTGCCATCGCCAAAACGGCCTCGCTCCACCCAGTTCACTGCCGGCATGAATTTAATGCCCTCGTTGGCGAGCCAGTCGTGTACCTCGGTGCGGGAATGCTCAACGTAGTAGCGGGCCCACTGCACAGGCCACTCATCGTTTGGGTCCAGTTCGCCGAAACGCAGCCAGTCGTTCAGCGCCAGTTCCGGCGAATCGGCGATTCTCATGCGCCGCTGCAGCGGCGTGTCAATCAGCATCATGCCGCCAAAGGCCCACAGCGCCAGACCTCCGAAGCGTTCGGGGCTGTCACGATCAACAATGGTTACGGACTTGCCAGCCCGCAGCGCTTCCAGGGCGGTGACAATGCCCGCCAGGCCGCCGCCGGCAATCAAAAGGTCTGAGCTAACAGGTTTCACCATGATGCGTTTCCGGATTGTATTCTTGGTTTTGTTGTTACAGACCATATAACGCTATGATCGGTTCTGAATTGACTTCAGAGGCCATAATAATTGACGTTAGAAGCCACCGTATCCATGGGCTGGGTCAATACCGTGATCGATGCCGCGAGGAATCTGGGCGTTCCGCAGAACCTGTTGCTGGAAACCGCTGGTCTGCCGGCCGGGGCCCTGTCTCTCGAACGATGGCCCATCGACTTCATTACCCGTCTCTGGCACGCCGCGGAGCAGTGCACGCGGGATCCCGGGTTTGGTCTGAAAGTTGGCGCCGGGGTGCGGCCGGCCAGTATTGATGCGGTCAGTTTCGCCATGCAGAGCGCCGCCACGCTGCGCGAAGCCATCACCCTGGTCCAGAAATACCAGCGGCTGATCTCTGATGGCGGTCGCTTCCAGATGATACCGGGTAGCAGGGGCACCTGGATTGTCTACCACCCCCGGCAGGGGCGTCTGGCGTTCAGTCCGCATCAGATTGAAGCGGTGCTGTCGGCCGTGGTCAGCCTGACCGACTGGATTGCCGGTTCTGCGGTTGGGCCTGTGCGAGTGCAATTCAGTCAGGCCCGTCTGGGGCCGCTGTCAGGGTACCGGGAGGTGTTTGGTTGCCCGGTGGAGTTCGAGCAGGCGTTCAGTGGTTTGCTGGTGGGTAATGAGGTGCTGGACAGGCCTTTGCCACAGGCAGATCCGGCCCTTGCCCGTGTACATGAACAGTACAATGCAGGACGGCTGGCGGCGCTGGAAAAGGGCGCTGTGTCGGCAGAGGATCTTCGACAATGGCTGGTCGCCCGGATGGGGCCAAACCTTCCACGACGGGCAGAAGCGGCCAGGATGTTGGGGCTCAGCGAACGTACGTTGGCCCGTCGGCTGGAGGCACAGGGCTATACGTTCAACAGCTTGTTGGACGAGGTGCGCCGGGAGCTCGCCCTGGCGGCGGTGCGGGAATCGGGGTTGTCACTGGCGGAGATCGCGTTGTCGCTCGGGTTTGCAGAGGCCAGTACCTTTTACCGGGCATTCCATCGCTGGACTGGCATGCCCCCGGCTCGCTGGCGCAAGCAGGGGGCGCACTGAAGCCTACAGATTGGCTTCGGCAAACTCGGCCAGTACCGAGCGGGGTACGCCTTGCAGGTGAATGTGACCGCCATGGCGGAAGCCCTTGAAGCGTTCGGTCATGTAGGTCAGGCCGGAACTCAGGGGGCTCAGATAGGGGGTGTCTATCTGCGCCAGGTTGCCCAGGCAGATCACCTTGGAGCCGTTACCGGCCCGGGTGATGATGGTCTTGATCTGGTGCGGTGTCAGGTTCTGGGATTCATCAATGATGATCAGGCTGTGCTGGAAGCTGCGGCCCCGGATGTAGTTCATGGATTTGAAGTGCAGGGGCACTTTGCTGAGGATGTAGTCGACACTGGCGGTCATGTTCTCATCGTCTTCGTGCAAAGCTTCCAGGTTGTCCACGATCGCACCCAGCCAGGGTTCCATTTTCTCGGCTTCGGTACCGGGCAGGAAACCGATATCCTCATCCAGGCCCTGGGTGGAGCGGGTCGCGATGATGCGTTTGTAGAGTTTGCTGGCCACGGTCATTTCAATACAGGCGGCCAGGGCCAGAATGGTTTTACCGGAACCCGCCGAGCCGGTCAGGTTCACCAGGTGGATGTCGGGGTCCAGTAACAGGTTCAGGGCCATGGCCTGATAGATATCCCTGGGCACCAGGCCCCAGACTTCTTCATTCATCAGGTCATGCTGGTGCAGGTCCTTGAGTACCAACTGATCCTCTGAGATATCGACCACCTTGCCAACGAATCCCTGCTCGTCAATCACGAACTCGTTGATGTTCAGTTTCGCCAGTTCCCCTTCGCGTTTGAGCAGGTGTTCCGTCACTCCCTCCCGCTGTATGGTTTCCACCTTGGCGATACCGTCCCAGAACGAGTTCGGGAACTCCTTGTAGCCCTTGGGCAGCAGGTCAATGTCGTCAAGTAGCTGGTCGTTGTGGTAGTCCTGGGCTTCGACACCAAAGCCGCGGGCCTTTAACCGCATGTTGATGTCTTTACTGACCAGGATGATATCCCGGGACTTGTGCCGTGCCTGCAGGGCGGCGAGGGTGTTGATGATCTTGTTGTCGTTCAGGTGTTCGGGCAGTGAGTGATTGCCGGCACCTTCGGTGCTCATGATGATGGAGAGAGCGCCCAGCGGGTCCGCTTTCTTGCCGCGCAGAATCGGCACGCCTTTCTCGATGTCCTTGGGGCTGGCATCACCCAGCAGTTTGTCGATGTTGCGAATGGCCTGGCGGCAGTCGGCGGCCACCGTCTGTTTGCCGGATTTCAGGCTGTCGAGTTCTTCGAGGACGGTCATCGGAATGATGACATCATGTTCTTCAAAGTTCAGGAGGGCATTCGGGTCGTGAATCAGGACGTTGGTGTCGAGGACATACATTTTCCGGCGAGCTTGCGGTGCTCTTGGCATAGGGGGCGCTACCTCTCTGGTGGCTCAGTCGGTCTCGGCGCAGCGTTGCGTCAGGTCTCTGTCGGAGATCAGTTTCAGCATGTCATAAGTGGTTATGATACCGGTGATTTTTGAATCCCGGGTGACAAAGATCCGGTGCAGGTGCTCTCGCATCATGATATTGGCAATGTCTCGCACTGGCGTGTCTTCGTCAACCGACAAAACAATGGGCGTCATGATGTCCCGGACTTCAACCGGAACCTTGCCCATCTCTTCGAAGATGACCATACGCAGACGCCGGGCCTCTTCCTGCTCCTCTTCGGTCAGCCTGGGCTGATCGCCGGAACGGGAGGCATTCCAACGGAATTCGGTAATGTCCTTGAGGGTGGCTATGCCGATGATGTCGCCGTTGTCGTCGGTAACCGGGCTGCCGGTGATTTCGTTGTCGGTGAGGAACCTGGCGAGGCGATCCATAGTCCAGTTGTGGGGGACGGCCTTGATGGTCGGGGTCATGATCTCATGGGCGAGAACACTCATGTGCGGGCATCTTCCGTTTGCTGTGCTTTTGATGAAGCTTAGCCGTTCCGTGGCCTGCCGTCACCCCTGCATTGTGGGTCGGGTTAACGGGCTTCCGGGCTTACGCCCTGCAATGTGCCGTCTTCGCCCCATTGCAACTGGTAACCCTGATAGCGATCCTGTTTGGCGACGGCTTCCAGTGCGAGGATGGATTTGACCGGTATATCGACAATCAGGCTATTGACCAGCCACCCGGGCAATGCGCCGTTGGGTTCGGTGTGCTGCACCCAGACCATTCGGGTTCGGTCGCCCTCCGGGGTAAACCGGTAGAGTGTGTCGGAGCGGTCCACCCGCACGCGACTGTTGAACTCGGCCCGCATGTTGGGAGTGGCGTTTAGGTCCATGATAATCTCGCCGGTGGACGCGTCGCCGCGGGTACGGATGCGCAGTACATAATCACGGTCGGCTACCGGCCACGGCATATCGTTGACCGAATAGGCATAGCGATCGTGGAAGTCCCCCTGGCCAAAGGCATGGGATTCGGTGCAGTTGTGTACCCATTCCTCACAGGATTCCGGATTGACCATGACGGCCATCAGGTTCTCGATAGGAACGTCCAGTTCCGCTACTGCCTTGAAAGCCTCGAACCCCGAGCCTTCCCGCGCCATGGTGTATATCCGCACATTGTCCACTTCCTTGCGCAGTGACCAGGCCTCGGCATCTTCCGATGGCAACGGGACGGTTTCACTGGCGGACACAGACAAGGTCATCAACAGGCCCATAATGCCGGAAATCAGGCGGCTAACGCCGTGGGCTCTGGTTGTGGTCATAGGCTAAACTTCCGTTGTAAGAGTGAGCCGAGTCTACCACGGGGCGCAATGGCCCCCGCCTGTGAATGCGGGGGTTTGTGAACCAGGTAGCTTAGTTACACACCGCACAATACGATTGGCCTGATCTGACGAAAATTATGACAACACAGAAACTGGTAGACGCCCGCGGACGAATAACGCCAGGGCTGATGGACCACCCTGTCGACACCATCAATTACCTCGACTACGACCTGCGCACGGTGATGGACAGGCCGCGAACCCGCCTGGCCAGACACTGGCGCTTCAACCAGTTCCAGTTTGTCAGTGCGATGGCGCCGGGCTGGGTGTTTGGCCTTGCCATTGTGGATCTGAACCTGGTGGGTAATGGCTTTTTCTATCTGTTCGATTTCGAGAGCGGACAGATGTTCGAGCATTCGTTTTTGCAGCCTCTGGCCAGGAACACGAACATAGAGCCCTATCCTGAACGCGGTCACGCCCGGTTCCGCAAAGGCGACTTGAGCATGGCCATTGAACCGGCCACCGGCGGTCGGAATGTGAGAGTGAGCGGACCCGGTAATATCCGGGTGGATCTTGAGTTGCGGGACCCCGAACAACCCTTGCGGCTGGTGTCGCCGGCCGGATACAACGGCTGGGTGTTCACCCGGAAATCGGCCGGGCTGACGGTGGACGGTGAAGTGCGCCTGGGCGATGTGGTCTGGCGTTGCGATGAGTCTACCCGTGGGTCCATCGACTGGAGCTGCGGCTTCATGCGCCGGGAGACTGCCTGGAACTGGGCCAGTCTGGCTGGGGTTGCCGACAATGGTGTTTCAGTGGGGCTGAACCTGGCCGCTGGTGTGAACGAGACCGGGATGACCGAGAACGCGCTGTGGCTCGACGGACGTCGCATTCTGCTGGGGCCGGCCCGATTCGAGTTTGATCGCTATCAGCCCGGGGCAGACTGGCGGGTCACCACCGACGATGGCCGCGTTGACCTCCGTTTCGTGCCCGCTGGCGCGCGCCGGGAAAAGCTCAACGCCTGGGTTATTGCCTCCAATTTCCGTCAGTTTGTGGGCACTTTCCAGGGTACGGTTGCGGATGAAAGCGGCAAAAAAATCCCCGTAAACGGGTTACGGGGATTGATGGAAGATCACTTTGCCCGGTGGTAAACCGGGCATAGCCATCACTTTTCGGGCAGGGTGACGTTCAATTCCAGCACGGAGCAGTGGTCATTGCGATCCACCTCCACCTGTACCATGTCGTCGCTGATCTGAACGTACTTGCGGATCACCTGCAACAGCTCCTGCTGCAGCTGGGGCAGGTAGTCCGGCTGTTCACGCTGGCCCCGCTCATGGGCCACGATAATCTGCAGTCGCTCCTTGGCGACACTGGCCGTACTGTTTTTCTTGCTTCTGAAGTAATCGAAAAAACTCATCCCTTAGCCCCCTTTGAACATCCGTGAGAAGAAGCCTTTTTTCTGGGACGTCATGAAACGGTGTTCCCGTTCCTCGCCCAGCAGCCTCGCAACGGCATCTTCATAGGCCTGGCCGGCATCGCTTTGCTCCTCCAGAATGACCGGCAGGCCCTGGTTGGAGGCATTCAGTACGATCTGGCTCTCGGGAATCACGCCCAGCAGGGGAATGGCCAGGATTTCCTCAACATCCTGTACCGACAACATCTCGCCCTTTTCTACCCGGTCCGGGTTGTAGCGGGTCAGTAGCAGGTGTTCCTTGACTGGGTCCTGCCCCATTTCCGCTCGCCGGGATTTGCTCTGCAGTATGCCCAGGATGCGGTCTGAATCCCGTACCGATGAGACTTCCGGGTTGGTTACGACAATCGCCTCGTCGGCATAGTAGAGCGCCATCAGGGCGCCATGTTCGATGCCGGCCGGGGAGTCGCACACGATGTAGTCGAAGGTTTCGGACAGTTCGTTGATGACCTTCTCCACACCATCTTTGGTGAGAGCTTCCTTCTCGCGGGTCTGGGAGGCAGGCAGGATGTAGAGCGTTTCTACCCGCTTGTCCTTGATCAGGGCCTGGTTGAGAGTCGCTTCGCCCTGAATGACGTTAACGAAGTCGTACACCACCCGGCGTTCGCAGTTCATGATCAGGTCCAGGTTGCGCAGACCCACGTCGAAATCAATCACGACGGTCTTGTGGCCACGCTTTGCCAGACCAGTGCTGATGGAGGCGCTGGTGGTGGTTTTGCCCACGCCGCCTTTTCCTGAGGTAACGACAATGATTCTAGCCAAGGTTCAGTTCCTGTTTCTCGGTGGATTCGTCATGGTTTCAACTGTTGTTATCGGTTGTCACAACATCAGGCCTTGTCCAGTGGCGTCACCACCAGCACATCGTCCCTGAGCTGGATCTGCACAGCGCTTTTCCAGCCAATGTCCTGAAGATCTTCGGAGATTTTATAGTGTCCGGCGATGGACACAAGCTCCGCCTCAAGTGACTGGCAGAACACCCGGGCAGACTCGGCACCGTGAATGCCGGCCAGCGCCCGTCCGCGTAACGGGCCGTAAACATGAATATTGCCGGCAGCCAGAACTTCGGCTCCGGCCTGCACCGGCGCAAGGATGATCAGATCGCCTTCCGGCGCGTATACCTGCTGGCCCGATCGAACCGGCTGATTGACGATTTTCGCCGGTGCGGGTTCGTTTGCAGGCTCCGGTGCGGTTGCCGTTTCCGGTTCTGCTTCTGCCGGGGCTTCCGGCGCCGGCCTTTCTTTCAGGCTGCCGCCGGGCAGCAATGCCAGCGAGGCTCCCCGGGCAAGCCGGCGCTGATCGTCGTTGGCGGCGCGTACGCCAATCACATGGATGTTGTGGCGGCGGCAGGTCCCGATCATCTTGAAAAAATCGAGTTCGCTGTCCAGGCCTTCATATTTCTCCAGGCTGATAATCAGCGGGATGTCTTTGAAGAAGCCCGGCGCCTGGCTGATCTTGTCCCGAAGATTGGCTTCAAATTCGTCGTTGTCGAAGTAGTAAAGCTCAAGGGCGGTCAGGGAAACACTGGCACTCTTCAGTTGAAAGCTCTGTTTTGTGTCGGTGGCTGCGGAATCGCTCATGGATGGACCTGTTCTCCGGTGTCTGAGGCATGGGCATCTCCGAGGGCGCGCAGCGGAGGGGCATCGAAACGGATGCCGGACCAGCCCGTGCTGATAAACTGGCGAATGTTACCATGGCTGTCCCCGGCCGGGTCGCCGAGCACCTGCTCGTAGTGTTGGGCGAACAGGCGAAGGGTGTCGGTCTCGCTCAGATTACAGTACTGACCCAGGCCGAAGACCCGGCAGGAGCCAGCGTTTTCGCCAGTCTCGTTGCGAAGCGGGCCGTTGCTGAAACCGGTGGGCCGAAATTCGAAATACTGATTGATCAGTTTCAGGGTGTCGTCGAAATCGGCATGACCGGCCTGCACTGAGGCCAGGTGGATACGAACCGCTTCATTAACATTCATTATTTGTGATCCTGCTTGGGGCCGGTCTGGTAGTTGGCTTTCCATTCTTCGTACGGCATGCCGTAGATTTCTTCCCGTGCGGCGGGATCAGAAATGTCGAACCCCCGCTCTCCCGCTTCGGCCCGATACCATTTGGACAGGCAGTTGCGACAGAAACCCGCCAGATTCATCAGGTCGATGTTCTGGACGTCGTTGTTTTCACGCAGGTGCTGCACCAGGCGCCGGAAGGCGGCGGCTTCGATTTCGGTGCGTTCAGACTCGGGAATCGGGTTGCTCATGGGGCCTCGCTGTTGCTTGCCGGGACTATCGGGATTTCCTGACATTCTCGGCATGTTACCGTAAGATACAAGGCTGTATAAACGTACAGATTGTTAACGTGAGCCCGCCCCTATGGCCCAGCGCAAGATCATTCATGTGGACTGCGACTGCTTCTATGCCGCCGTCGAGATGCGTGACGACCCAAGCTTGCGGGAGGTTCCGCTGGCGGTGGGTGGCGAGGGCGGCCGTGGTGTGGTGACCACCTGCAACTACCGGGCCCGGGCTTTTGGCGTGCGTTCGGCCATGCCCGGCAGCGAAGCCCGGCGGTTGTGCCCCGGCCTGGTCACGGTACCGCCGGACATGGGCCGTTACCGGGCAGTTTCCCAGCAGGTGATGGCGATACTGCGGGAGATGACCGATCTGGTTGAGCCCTTGTCCCTGGATGAGGCGTTTCTGGATGTGACCGATGTTGACGCGTTCAAGGGCAGTGCCACCTTGATGGCGCGGCACCTGCGGGAGCGGGTGAGCAGGGAAGTCGGCATTACCATTTCCGCCGGCGTGGCCCCCAACAAGTTCCTTGCCAAAATTGCCAGTGACTGGCGCAAGCCCGATGGTCTGTTTGTGATTACGCCGCCGGAGGTGGCCGACTTTGTAAGCGAGCTGCCGGTGGAAAAGCTCTTCGGTGTAGGGCAGGTGACCGCGGCCCGGCTGCACGCCCTGGGTGTGAAAACCTGTGGCGATATGCAGGCGCTGGGTGCCGACGTGTTGATCGAGAAGTTTGGCAAACAGGGCTATCGTTTGTTTGAAATGGCCCATGGCCGGGACAATCGCCCCGTTGTGGTGTCGCGGGTGGCCAAGTCGGTGAGCGTCGAGCGTACCTTTTCCCAGGACCTCCCTGACCGGAGCGCCTGCGATACCGTGATGCCGGCCCTGGTGGCCGACCTCAATCTTCGCCTCTCGCGCAAGGGGCTGCACAAGCCGATACACAAGCTGTTCGTGAAAATCCGCTACAGCGATTTTTCCACCCACACGCTGGAGCGGGTTCGGGAGTCCGTTACCGAGCCAGCCCTGGTGGATTTCCAGCCACTGCTCGAAGAGCTGATGCCCAAAGACCGCCCGGTTCGCCTGCTGGGAGTGGGTGTCCGGTTCCGCAATGACGATGCTCCGGTCACCCAGTTGCGCCTGTTTGACTGACTTCGGTCCCCGCGGGCATATCCGCCATTTTTTTAGGTTAAAACGGCATGGCTGCCGCTTTGACGTGACAGTGTGTCACCTCTAGCTTTTAGTTGACGCTATCCTGCTGTAAGCGTTGCGGGCCACGCCCGCCCCGAAACAACAATCGCAGGAGAACAAGAATGAACAAAGCTGGCTGTTGTGGCCCCTGGCGCTCCGGTGCGCTGGCGGGCTTGTTGTTATTGTTGCTGTCGGCTCCGGCGTCGGCGGAGCTGGGGGATTATGGATTCTGGCGCACCCTGGGTAACCTGGCGTCGCCGCCCGGTGCCGATAATCCGGTGACATCGGATCAGCGCCAGGGTGCCTACCCTTTGTTGGCCAATCCCGATGGCTACGAGAATTTCTCGGCGGGGGCCTACTACCAGTGGCAGACCATCGCACTGGCGCCGGAAACCGGCGCTGTATGCGGTAACGGTTCGGAGTACAAGTTCTTCGTGAACCGGGTGCCGAACACTTCCAATACCGTGGTTTATTTTGAAGGTGGCGGTGCCTGCTGGGATTACGAGAGTTGCAGTGGCCAGACCGGGATCCGGGGAGCTCGTAATCCCGATGGTATCCCGGATGATTACATGTCTCTGTTGAATCCCGGCGCCAGCCTGGTGAGCCCGTTTGTGGTTCGTCTGCATCCCTGGACCCGGGTAAAAACCCAGAACTGGAACATGGTCTACGTACCCTACTGTACGGGGGATATCTATTCCGGCGACCGGGTGGCGGTGTATGAAGATCCTGAAGGCGAGGCGGAACCTCTGATCTGGCATCACAACGGCCTGAGGAATACCCGGGCGGTGATCAGCTGGCTCAAGGACAACCTGCAACGCCCCGGGCAAATGCTGGCGACCGGTTGCAGTGCTGGTGGCATTGGTGGCTTGACCAACTATCACCCAACCCGGCGGGACATGGCGCCGACTCGAAGTTTCCTGATCAACGATTCAGGCCCTGCCTTCAGTGCGCCGGTTGGCGCCGACCCTCAGCAGTATCCTTCGGTGCTGCTACAGAGCTTCATCAGGCAATCCTGGGGGCTGGACCAGCCGGGCGGCCCGCTGGCTTACCTGAAGTCCGGTTTACCGGCACTGAACCTGAATGACCTCGGCAGCCTGTATCCTGCGCTGGCGACGGCGCTGCCACAGGACCGTATGGGGCATACGCATTTCTGGCGGGACCTGAACTACTCCTCCTATTCCTATGAGCGCTTCTTCCCGGAGATCGAGAATGCGCCGGATCAGGCCACCAAGGAGGCTTTGCTGCATCAGAAGTGGGCCGTGGATACCGAACGGTTGACGCAGACGCTGGCCGGGCTGGATAACTTCGGCTATTACCTGCCCATGTTTCGGGACGTGAATGAAAGTCACTGCACGTCCATTATCGAGTTCGCCAATTCGGATATTCAGGAGTTGGGCCTTGAACTGGGGGATTTCGTCAATAACGTGATGAATGGCAGCGGTGCGGTGATGCAGGCCTCGGAGACCGATACGGTGGCCGATTACAATAAACCGTTCAACCTGTTGTACTGGTCGCTGGATCAGTTGCTCTGATTATTGCCGGCGGACCGGCCCATGGCCTCTACCCGAGCTTCCTGAAGGCGCTCGCGCAGGTATTGGTCCCGGGTCAGTCCGCCGGGAATATCATCCATGGCCATCACTTCTTCCACAATCGCCTTTTCCCGGGCCTTGTAGCGTTCGAAGTCCGGCCTGGGTTCGTCCAGCCAGGCCTGCAGTCTGGCTCCGGATTCAGCCCGGTACCGGTCCATGAGTTGCTGTGCGGCGGCTTTTGCTGCCTCCTCATCCGGCTCCAGAATCTGGATCATCGCCAGTTGAATTAGCGCGGCTTCCGGAGCACTCATCTGCACAGATCCCTCGTATTCGTTCATACGCTCTTGCAGGGCATCGGCCAGGGCCCGGCGTTCCTGTTCGGGGAGAGATGGGGCGTTGGCAAAGAAATCGTGCAGGTCATCTTCAAATTCAAGCCGCTGGGCGTAGGCCTTGACCTTGGGGTTGTCCAGCAGCGCCTGTTGTTCTGGTGACAGGGCATCGGAAGAGGGCGGGGGGGCCTCGGCCGGATCTGAAGCGGTATCCGGAGCGTTTCCGGCTGGCGGTAACTCGGGTGGCGGGGTATTGGTCGGCCACAGGAGCGCCAGCGCCAGAATAATTGCGGCCCCGGTGACCAGCAGGATCTTTGTGTTCATGACTCACTCCGGCAGGATTCTCCGGAATCAGTGTAGACCAGAATGCGGCAACTGCCTGGGTTGGGCTCAGCCGGCCAGCCACTGCATAGAGGCCCAGCCCATAGTGCCACCAATCAAGGCGCCGGCCAGGACATCGCTGGGGTAGTGGAGCCCGAGAATGACCCGGGATGCCGCCACTGACAAGGTGAACGGAAGCACACACCAGGCCAGGGCCGGGAGCGCAACGAACAGCATGGCCTGAAAACACACCGCGTGCAGGGTGTGGCCGGACGGAAAGCTGTACCGGTCCAGTGGCGGCGTTGCACAGTTAATAACCGGAAACGAAATAAAAGGCCGCTCGCGAATCAGCCAGCGTTTGAGGGCCTTGTAGGTTAGCGTGCAGGTGAGCCCGGTAAGCGCCATTTGAAGTGCCAGGGCCGGGCCAGAGTCCCCGGCGTAGAAAGGCAGTGAGAGAATCAGTGCGTACCAGAACCAACCGTCGCCAAGTCGGCTGACGACTCGGAAATACCCCAGAATCGGCCGGAACCGTACGCTGCGATTAATGGCCTGGCAGACCGCGAATTCTCGCTGGTCTGCCAACTCAAAGAAGCGAGATGCCTTGCTTGTTAATGCCATGGTATCGGGCCTGTGCAGTTTGGTTTAAAACCAGCTGTTCAAACTGGTCGATCTGGCTGCTCCAATTCAATTCAAGAGCGTCCAGGCGAGCCTGGGCGCGGACTCGGTTCAACAGTGAGGGCTGGTCGGCCAGTCTCAGGGCGTGATTGACGAAGGCTTCGTCGTCTGTCAGTTCAGCCTTCATGCCGTTTTCGTCATGTCGGATATGTTCTGCGGCTGCAGCATCGTCGAAGGCGACGATGCCCAGTCCGCTGGCCATGGCTTCCAGCACCACGTTGCCGAAGGTGTCGGTTTTACTGGGAAACAGGAACAGGTCACCGGAGGCATAGTGCCGGGCCAGATCTTCGCCCCGTCGGGTGCCACAGAATATGTAGTCCGGGTGCCGGTCTTCCAGGGAGCGGCGCATGGGGCCATCCCCTACCAGCACGAAGCGGGCATTAGGATGCAGGCCGCGGATACGCTCGAAGCAGGCAACAGCCATGCGCAGGTTTTTTTCCGCAGCCAGGCGCCCGACATAGAGTACGGCACGTTCGTTGTCGTGCAGCCCCCATTGCCGACGCAGGGATTGGTCGCGTTTGTGGGGGGTGAAGCGCTGGCAATCCACGCCCCGGCTCCAGAGGCCGGTGCAGGTGATCCCCATGTCCCGGGTCACCCGCTGCATGCGACCGGTAGGCACCAGGGTGATGGCTGTTCTGTTATGGAACCAGCGACCGTAGGCACACAGTAACCGTTCGAGCAGGCCCGCTCCGTAATAGCGAGAGTACTGATGGAAGTTGGTATGGAACCCGGAACTGACAGGCAGGGCGAGGCTGCGAGCCGCGTTCACGGCCGCCACGCCGAGTGGCCCCTGGGTTGCCACATAGATGCCGTCGGGCCGCTGTTTCTGCCAGAGCTTTTTCAGGCTCGAGGGGCGGGCGGTACCGAAGCGCAGCTCTGCGTAGCCCGGAAGAGGCAAGCCATTAACCACCAGTTCGGTGGAAAACAACCCGCTCCCGGTACTCTCAAACAGTCCTTTCTGTTCGTGGGGCTGCCGAGGGCGCACCACGGTTACATGGTGGCCCCGTTGCATCAGCCCCTGACACAGGTGCCGCATGGTGTTGGCAACACCATTGATTTCCGGCGGAAACGTCTCGGAAACAATGGTAATGTGTTGCGGTCGCCGTTCGGTCAACTGGGCTTCGGTCACGGGGGTTCCTGAAGGTTCTGCTGTCATGCCTTTACTATGGAAAGACGCCATGACAGAAATGCGACAACTCCGTGACATTCCGTTTACGTGTTTATACCCCGTCTCTTATCGACCTATTGCAAGGAGATTCCATGCAAACGCGAAAACTTGGCTTTACAGATATCGAGGTCAGCCTGATCTGCCTGGGAACCATGACCTGGGGCGAGCAGAACAGCGAGCAGGAAGCCTTTCAGCAGCTCGACTATGCCATGGAGCAGGGCATCAATTTCATCGACGCCGCTGAAATGTATCCAGTGCCACCCAGGGCAGAAACCCAGGGTCTGACCGAGCAGTATCTGGGCAACTGGCTGGCCCGCCGTGGCCAGCGTGATGATCTGGTGATCGCCAGCAAGGTGGCCGGGCCGGGTAATGGTCTCGGGTATTTGCGCGGGGGGCCGAGGCTGACCCGGGAGCATATCCGCTCTGCCTGTGAGGGCAGCCTCAAGCGCCTGCAGACGGATTACATCGATCTTTATCAGGTGCACTGGCCGGACCGGAGCGCCAATTTTTTTGGCAAGCTTGGTTATGACCGCAATCCCGATGAGCAGATGACGCCCATTGAGGAAACACTGGAGGCACTGGATGAACTGGTTCGTGAAGGAAAGGTCAGACACATCGGGCTTTCCAACGAGACACCGTGGGGCACGATGCAGTACCTGCGCCTGGCGGAGCAGCGTGGCTGGCCCCGGGTGGTCTCTATCCAGAACCCCTACAACCTGTTGAACCGGTCCTTTGAAGCGGGGCTGGCGGAGTTTGCCCATCGTGAAGGCACCGGCCTGCTGGCCTATTCACCGCTGGCCTTTGGCATGCTGACCGGCAAATACCTGGGGGGAAAATGGCCGGAAAAGGCCCGGCTGACTCTGTACGAGCGGTTCAGTCGCTATACCAATGACCGGGCGGCGGACGCCACGAGGGCCTATGTTGAGCTGGCTCACCAACATGGTCTCACGCCGGCCCAACTGGCACTGGCCTGGGTGAACAGTCGGGAGTTCGTAACCAGTAACATCATTGGCGCAACCACCATGGAGCAGCTCAGCGAGAACATCGGGGCAGCCAGTGTGACTCTGAGCCCCGACCTCGTGTCCGCCATCGAGGCGATCCATGCCGAGTTCACCTATCCCTGCCCTTGAAGACTGTATGCATAAGGGCTTGCAGTAGCCAGGTGCGATCCTGCCGCTCCGACCAGCGGCAGGGTCGTTACATACTGCAATATAAGTGATCATTTATTGACAAAAAAGCTGGTGCCAGGCGACGGAACGCTGGCGAAATTGTGTGCAAAATCACACCAATCTTCGTCGCAATCATTAGACTTTGGTACTGTGAATTACATAAAGCCAATGTCGATACCGGATTTCCTGTTGCCATGATTCTTCGCCTGTTCGTCGTCCTCCTAGCCCTGAATAGCGTCGCCTTTGCGATGCGGGCTGACGCTGCGCAGCCCATGTTGTCGGAACCGATGCTTTCCGAGCGCATGATGGCCGAGCGCGACGAAATGACGACGGCGGAGGATGTTTACGAACTTCAGGAATGGATGTCCGGCGATTATGAAGACGACCGCAGCGATGCACTTACCGCTATCGGCTCCCGTCTGCTCAGCCTGAGCCTCAGCCGCTCCCGCACTGCTGAAAAGACCTATGCTTCCGATCCGGCTCAGCCTGACCACGGCATCGCCCTGTTGAACGAAGGTGCCTGCCTGAACCTGCGCTGGAAGTTCTGACCGCTGTTCCCTGGCGTGCCCGCCATCTTTCTCCCGACCTTCCGCTTTGTCAAAATGTCATGACCTGACGCATTGTCAGCTTGAATCTGCCGTGTGATCATCCACCTTAATTGAGATTCTCAAGCGACGAGGAGCCGGTAATGGCAGCAGAGAACGGAGTCTATTGCGACGACGCAGAACGGTGTGTTGATCGGGTGATTGAACGGGTTGGCAAGCGCATTACCCTGGGCTTGCCGCTTGGTCTTGGCAAGCCGGTGAGGTTTGTGAATGCGCTCTATCAGCGTGCCAAGGATGATCCAGACATTGAACTGCATATTGTGACCGCGCTCTCCCTGTTAGCGCCTGAGGGCAGTTCTTCACTGGAAAAACGTTTCATGGGGCCCTTCGCCAAGCGCCTGTTTGGCGATATTCCGGAACTGGCCTATGCCCGTGATGTCGCCAATAACCGCTTGCCAAGCAATGTCCAGGTGTCTGAATTTTTCTTCAAAGCTGGCAGCTACCTGAACAATCGCAACCAGCAGCGAAACTACGTATGCACCAATTACACCCATGCCGTTCGCGACCTGATGGCGCAGGGTGTGAATGTGGTGGGGCAGATGGTTTCCCCAGGCGAGCCCAATGGCTTTCCGGGCCAGGTGAGCTTTAGCTGTAACCCGGACCTGTCACTCGATATCCTGCCGCTGCTGCGGGAGCGTGAACAGCAGGGCGTACCGGTGGCCATGGTGGCTGAAATCAATCAGTACCTGCCCTGGTTTGGCCATCATGCAGCCGTCGAGGAACAGCAGTTTGATCTTCTCTTCAGTCATCCATCGACAGACTATCCGTTATTCTCGGCTCCTCAGATGGCCATCAGTCCGTCTGATCACCTCATCGGATTCTACGCCAGCTGCCTGTTGAAGGACGGCGGAACCCTTCAGGTTGGCATCGGTTCACTGGGAGCCTCGCTGGTTCACAACGCCATTCTGCGCCACAAACACAATGATGCCTGGCGCGCAGTTTATGACCACCTGGATGTGGGATCCAGGTTCCCTGTGGTTGACAGCTGCGGCGGTACCGGTACGTTCGAGACCGGCCTGTATGGCTGTAGTGAAATGATGGTGGATGGCTTCCTGTATCTGATGCAGGAGGGCATCCTGAAGCGGGAAGTATTTGATCATGCCGGTTTGCAGACTCTGATCAACCGGGGCGAGATTACCCTGACGCCGTCGCTCGACATGCTGGATGTGCTGGTCCGGGAAGGGCTGATCGACTCGCCATTGCGGGCGCGGGATGTCAACTGGCTGATTCAGTACGGCATTCTGCGGGACACAGTGGAATTCCGTGGCGGACGCCTGCGCCTGAGTGAAGATCACGCTGTAGAAGCAGACCTCAGCCAGGATCAGACCCGTGAGGCGCTGGCGGCCCTGGGTCTTGGTTCAAGGCTCACCGGTGGTATTGCCATGCACGGTGGCTTCTACGTGGGGCCGGAGGCCTTCTACCAGGCTCTGAGAGATCTGTCGCCAGAGCAGCGTGACAAGATCTGCATGACCAGTGTCAATTTCATCAACCATCTTTACGATCACCGGTTCGGAGATCAGAAGCTCAAAGCCGCCCAGCGTTTGCACGGTCGGTTTATCAACTCTGCGATGATGTACACCCTCAATGGCGCGGCAGTGTCAGATGGGCTGGATGATGGTCGCGTGGTCAGTGGTGTGGGGGGGCAGTACAACTTTGTTTCGATGGCCCATGAGTTGCCCGGGGCGCGCTCCATCCTGGCTCTCAGAGCCACCCGCATGTCGGGTGGGCAGGTAGTGTCCAACATTGTCTTCAACTATGCCCATTGCACCATTCCAAGGCATCTCAGGGACATTGTGATCACGGAGTACGGCATTGCCGATTTGCGGGGGCGGTCCGACGAAGATGTGTTCCTGGCGCTGATCCGTATTGCCGATTCCCGTTTCCAGGCGGATTTGCTGAAACATGCCCAGAAGGCGGGCAAGGTCCGTGACGATTTCCGCTTGCCTGCGGACTGGCAGAACAATACGCCGGCGTCGGTTCGCCAGGCTTTGGCTGCACCCGGTAAGGGCGACTGGTTCCCGGCGTTCCCGTTCGGCCGGGATTTTACCGATGAGGAGCTGACCCTGGGGAAAGCCCTTAAAGGACTGAAAGCCGCAACCGCCACTCCCCGTGGTAAACTGGCGACCCTTTGGCAGGCCATCCGGGCTGAAGACGATACTGGCCAGTACGCGGTGCTGCTCGAACGCATGGGGTTGAACAACCCCTCAGGCATTCGGGAGAAGCTGGATCGCAAACTGGTGATACATGGCCTGCAGCAACTTGAACCCGCGACAAAGACAGGAAGCGAAAACAGCTGATGCAAGCCGATAACCCGAACACCCGGCCGGATGTTTTTACCGTCCATTACGTGCTCAAGAACCGCATCGGTGAGCTGGTGGATACGTCTGAAGGCAGCGAGCCTCTGCACTTTATCTACGGCAGCCCCGATATCATTGCCGGCATTCAGGAGGCGGTGAAAGACCGAAACGTAGGTGATTGCCTGGAAGTGACCGTGCCACCGGAGATGGCCTACGGCGAATACCGCGAGGACCTGGTGCGCAAGGTGCCCCGTTCCCTCTTTGAGGGCGTTGAAAACCTGGATGTGGGCATGAAATTCCAGACTAACTCCGGTGATCAGGCCCAGGTGGTACAGGTGGTGGCGATCGACGGCAACCTGGTCAAAGTGGATGCCAATCACCCTCTGGCCGGTTTCACTCTCTATTTTGATCTGGAAATCGTGGGTCGTCGCGAGGCTACTGAAGACGAGGTAGCTCAGGGTCGCCCGCTGTTCTGAGAGGGCGTTCGGGTACCTGGTCGAACTCGCCCGAGTGAATGCGGGCGAGGCCCTGGCTGATCTGCTGGTGTATGCACCCGGTCAGCTCATTCAGGGATAGATCCGGATCCGGTCCAAGGGGCGGATGCAGTATTACGATGATCTGCCCCGTTGGCTGCCGCAGCAGCCTGAACAGATGACAGTGGAAACTGTCATCGCCCACAAAGGGCGCCAGTGAGTCAGGGCGCCGTTCTCGCCGATAACCGATGGACACTGGCTGTATGGCCGTGTTGCTGTCCCGGGCGGCGCTCATCAACAGTCCGTGCATGGGTAATACGGCTACCCCGGTGCTGGTGGTTCCCTCGGGATAGACCATCACCGATTCTCCAGCCTGCAGGCATTGCGCGATACTGGCTTTGATAGCTCTGGCCTGACCGCCGCCACGTTTGATAAACAGCGTGCCGGCCTGCCGGGCCAGCCAGCCGATCACCGGCCATTGACCTACTTCCGCTTTTGACAGAAACCGCATGGGCGTGATGCTGCCAAGAACCGGGATGTCTGACCAGCTGATGTGGTTGGCGACAAACAGGGCGTTTTCCGGGCAGGGCTGGCCATAAACCTGAACCTGCCAGCCCAGGCACTGACATGCCTTCCGAAAACAGATTGTGGCCCAGGGATTCTTGTCCACCGGTCTGGTCCTGGCCAGATCGGAGATCCGGAGCAAAGCCGCCAGCGCGCAGGCTCCGACAAGGAAGCCTGCAAACATTGCTAAGCGAAAGCTCAGTCGAAGCCAGCTCATCGGCAATCCTCCGAATCAGGCGGGGCGACGCAGGAAGTGCCGGCTGTAGCGGCCGGCCAGGTTACTGACCTCCAGCAGCACCAGCATGTCGGCACAGCGGAATTCAGGATCCCAGCAAGGCTCGCCACAGACCCTTGCGCCCAGGCGCATGTACGCCTTGATCAGGGGCGGTATGTCCACAGAGCGTTCTGATTCCGGATGGGCAAGATGTGGCAGTTGGCGCTTTGGCGTTACCCGGCAATGCGGCTCAGACAGATGCTGTTGTTGCAGAAGCCGGGCCACATGCCAGGCTTTTGCCCCGCCGTCGGCCATGCTGATACTGGCGCAGCCGATCAGATGGGTAACGTTGCGCTGCACCAGGTACTCCGCCACCGCTGACCACAGCAGCGTGATGGTGCCGCCATTGCGGTAGTCCGGGTGCACGCAGGTGCGGCCGAGTTCAGCCAGTGTTCCGGGCAGGGCTTCCAGAGCCGCGAGATCAAACTCGCCTCGGGAGTAGAAGCCGCCAACTGAAGCCGTATCGTCCTGGTGAAGTATGCGGGTGGTGGCCACCAGTTCACCGGTGTCTGCGTCAGTGACGATCAGGTGATCGCATGCCGCATCGTAGGCATCGGCATCAATACCCGGGATTGTGGCGCCGAGATCGCTGCCATACTCCTCGGAGAATACCCGGTAACGCAGGCGCTGCGCCGCTTCTATGAGCTCCGGGTCACGGGTCAGTTCGGTACTCAGGTTACGGCCCCGGCGGGGTTGAAGGCTCGCGGTGGTTGCAGTCATGGCTTGGCCTCTGTGTTTCTGTTTCAGGTCAAGGCTATGAAGCCGGTATGACAGCGCGGTGACGCCAGGGTGACGTCTCTGTGACAGTGCGAGACCCTTTTCAGGAAAACGGATATGTGTCACAGGCTGTAACCCTTTGGCGGTTCCATGTATATTTCTGAATAGCATGTATAATTGCTGTAACTGAACGTTGCCTGTATCGTCGGGTGTACAACCCTGAAACCGGAATAAAATAATCAGAGATGGATGGCGTGGAACAAACAAACGAGAGTTGGCGAATCCTGATCGTAGAGGACGATGAGCGGCTTGCGGATCTGACCCGCGAGTACCTTGAGAACAATGGCCTGACAGTGTCGTTGGAAACCCACGGGGGAGCCGCTGTTGAGCGGATCCGCAACGAGCAGCCTGATCTTGTGGTTCTGGATCTGATGCTGCCTGGCGAAGATGGTCTGTCCATCTGCCGGCGGGTACGGCCGTTCTTCAATGGCCCTATTATTATGCTCACCGCCCGGACAGACGACCTGGACCAGGTCCTGGGCCTGGAAATGGGCGCGGATGACTACATTGGCAAACCGGTCCAACCGCGCGTTCTGCTCGCCCGCATCCGTGCCATGCTGCGCCGGGTAGAAACCTCGCCCGTTAGCGGGCAGGAGACGTCCGGGGAGGAGCCGGTGCGTTTGCAGTTCAACGACCTCGTGGTCGATCGTTCCATGCGTGAAGCCTGGTTAAGTGACGAGAGTATCGACCTCACCAGTGCTGAGTTCGACCTGCTCTGGCTGCTGGCCAGTAATGCCGGGCGGGTGCTGAGCAGGGAAGAGATTTTCACCGCACTCCGGGGCATCGAGTACGATGGGCAGGATCGTTCCATTGACGTTCGCGTGTCCAGGATCCGCCCGAAAATCGGTGACGATCCCATCCACCCGCGCCGTATCAAAACCGTTCGCAGCAAGGGCTACCTGTTCGTCAAGGAAGCCTGATCGCGCCTGAGGCGTTGCCGCCCCGAAGGTGGCAACGCCGGTTACCAGGGTTGGCCCGATGTCCCTGAAATTTTTCCTGAAAGCCTACGCTCGTATTGCTGCCATTGCGGCGGCGGTCGTGCTGGTGTGCGTCCTGCTGTTTAACGGCATCAACTCCGTTCGCGAACAATACTGGCATGAGCAGGCCATGACACCGGTTATGCGTTGGCTGGCAGCGGCCCCGGATCCGCTCAGTCAGTATCACTGGATGGCCCCGATGTTTGGTCTGCACAGTGGCGTTGCGGCCGACTTCGGGCTTTCCCAGGTTGCGCTTGAGCGCCTGGGCTATGGCCAGGTGGTGGCGCAGTCAACCGATAGCGGGTATGGCTATTATGTCCTTGGTCTCGGGGGCGAGGTGCTCGGCATACATCTGGAGCAACCCTACCGGGATCTGGCCCGGGCAATCTCGTTGATGGTGCGTTGGCATCTGGATACCAGCCCTGCGGCTCAGCGTGCGGATGTGGCGCAGCAATTGGCAGAGTCTCTGAATCTCGATATCCGTCTGGTTCAGAAGGCCGAGGATCTGCCGGATCAGCAGGCGCTTGAGCGGCTTGGCGACACCGGGCTGGCGATTTTTGAACACGGTGATAACCGTGCCAGGGCGCTGGTTCGTTTGTCGGAAGGCGCGTTGGTTGTGGTGACATTGCCTCCCCCCTTCAATTCCTGGGGTTGGCCGATTATCTTGCTGCTGACCGCTGTTGTCGGTGGCGTGCTGGCAGTGGCCCTGTTTCTTGCGTTGCGTTTTGTAGAGAGTCATCTGCGCAAGGTTGAGTCGGTAGCGATTCGTATTGCCCGGGGTGAGATGGGAGCCCGGGTGGAATCCGAGCAGGGCACGCTCGTGTCCCGGCTGGGGACTTCGTTCAATGGAATGGCGGAACATATCCAGCGCCTGGTGCAGGTGCAGCGGGAAATGATTCACGCGGTTTCCCACGAACTGAGAACGCCGGTGGCCCGTATCCGGTTTGGCGTTCAGATGATTGAATCCGGTAGTACCCAGGAAGTGCTCGAAAAGCAGCTCGAGGGCATTGATGGCGACATCCAGGAGCTCGACGAACTGATTGACGAGATTCTGACCTATGCCCGGCTGGAGCAGGGCGGGCCGGTGTTCAGTCTCCGGGAGGGCTCGGTCACGGATATAGTCAGGCAGGTTGTCTCCGAACAGCGGCTGATCCGGGAGGGAGTCGACATTGAGTGTCAGATTGACGAAGCCTCGGAGCGCTGGGCGCAGGCCGATATGGAGCCTCGTTACATTCACCGGGCGGTTCAGAACCTGGTCGGCAATGCCGCGCGCTATGCCGCAGGCCGTGTGCGGGTGAGTTGCCATCTGGATGAAGATAATTGCCGGATTGATGTGGAAGACGATGGCCCGGGCATTCCGGAACAGGATTGGGAGAAGGTGTTCACCGCCTTTGCCCGGCTAGATGACAGTCGTACCCGCACCTCAGGCGGCTACGGGTTGGGCTTGTCCATTGTTCGCAGGATTCTGTACTGGCACGGTGGGCAGGCGTTTGTGGGCCGCAGTGATGTCTTGGGCGGAGCCCGGTTCAGCCTGGTCTGGCCGCGCCTGAAGCCCGCAGACCCGGATTTGTGAACCAGTGCTCGGTACCTCACCTGATGTAACAAAGCTCTACACAACCACAACTGAACCCTCCGCAGCCCTGGGTAATACTTCAAAGCGTAAGGGATGACTTTTGAGGTTGTAGTTCTTACGAACTTTCCTTGTTTCATTCGTCATTTGAGGGCCGGTTTTTCCGGCCCTTTTTTTATTTCCGCGCCGCGTCACACCGCTCGATCCCCTTCCTGTTAAAATCTCCTGAAAAAAACAGGAGGTTTTGATGTCCCGATATCTGCTTGCCATAGACCAGGGTACCACCAGTTCCCGCGCCATCGTGTTTGATGACAAAGGCGCTCAGGTGGCCGTTGCCCAGCAGGAGTTTCACCAGTACTTCCCCAAAGATGGCTGGGTTGAGCACGATGCCATGGAAATATGGGACAGTACGCTGGCGGTCTGTCGTTCAGCCCTGAACAACGGCAAGATTAAGGCATCTGACCTCGCAGGCATCGGCATTACCAACCAGCGGGAAACCACTGTGATCTGGGACAGGGCGACGGGGCAGCCGATTCATCACGCCATTGTCTGGCAGGATCGCCGTACCGCGTCCTGGTGTACCAAGTTGCGCCAGGATGGCCATGAATCCCTGGTGGTTGACCGCACCGGATTATTGATTGATCCCTACTTCTCTGCCACCAAGATAGCGTGGATTCTGGACAACGTTGACGGTGCCCGCCAGCGCGCGGAAGCCGGTGAGTTGGCCTTTGGCACCATTGATACCTGGTTGCTCTGGAATCTGACCGGCGGCAAGCACCATCGTACCGATGCCACCAATGCGTCCCGCACTGCACTGTTCAATATCCATACACAGCAATGGGACCCGCAGCTGCTCAAGCTGTTTCGGGTGCCTGCTGCTCTGTTGCCGGAGGTATTCGACAGTGCAGCTGAGTACGGGTTGACGGAACCCGAATGTCTGGGCGCTTCGGTGATGATTGCCGGTATTGCCGGTGATCAGCATGCCGCTTTGATCGGCCAGGCCTGTTTTGAGCCGGGAATGGCCAAGAGTACCTATGGCACAGGCTGTTTCCTGATGCTCAACACCGGCCAGCAGGCCCTGCGCTCTGAAAACCGGTTATTGACGACGGTAGCTTACCGCCTCAACGGCAAACCCTGCTATGCCATTGAAGGCAGTATTTTTGTTGCCGGTGCCGCCATGCAGTGGCTCAGGGATGGGCTTCGGTTGATTTCCCATGCCCGGGAATCGGCGGAGCATGCGGCGACGGTCGGTGTGAATAATCCGGTGTATCTGGTGCCCGCGTTCACCGGCCTGGGAGCCCCGCACTGGGACCCGAACGCCCGGGGTGCAATCCTGGGGCTGACCCGGGATACCGGCATTGCCGAGATTGTCACGGCGGGTTTGCAGTCGGTGTGCTATCAGACCAAAGACCTGGTGCGCGCCATTCGCAACGATGGCGCCCGACTGGAATCGCTGCGAGTCGACGGAGGCATGGCTGTGAACGACTGGGTGATGCAGTTTTTATCGGACATTCTCAATGTGCCGGTTGACCGGCCGAGCGTGACCGAAACCACGGCGCTGGGGGCCGCATATCTTGCGGGTTTGCAGACCGGGGTTTTCGATAGCCTGGAGCAGATTACGTCGCTTTGGGAATGCGAGCACCAGTTCCGGCCGGATATGGCGCCGGGGCTGCGGGAATCACTCTATGCCGGCTGGCTGGATGCTGTTGAGCGAGTCTGTAATCACTGAGGTTCAATGGCCGGTGCGTTCGAAGGCGATCAGGTGATCAGCCTCCACCCGGACCGGTACCTGCTCACCCAGGTTAAAGTCCAGGTGGCTCCGGAAGAGGGCCTCAAATTCAGTGTCTTCTGAACACCGGAAACGATAGAGCGTGGAGGTTCCGGCAAAGGTTTTTTCCACCACCTTTGGCTTCAGCTCTGAGTCTTCATCGAAAACAATGTCGTCCGGCCGGATCAGGACGTCCAGCAGGGTGCCTGGTTGCCATTTGTAGGCCCGGTTGCCATGGATGACGCCCAGTTCCGATTCTATGGTGTCAGGGCCCAGGGCCTTGCCGGGAATAAACCCACCTTGCCCGACAAAACTGGCCACGAACCGGTTCGCCGGCTCATGGTAGAGGTTGTAGGGTACATCCCACTGTTGAATCTGCCCGTCCCGGAGAACCGCCACCTGATCACACATGGCAAAGGCTTCCTGCTGATCATGGGTAACCAGGATGGCGCTGATGCCGAGGGTCTTGAGGATTTCCCGCACATCCAGGCTCAGCCGGCGGCGCAGATCTGTGTCCAGGTTGGAGAAAGGCTCATCCAGCAGGATCAGTGTTGGCTCTGGTGCCAGTGCCCGGGCCAGGGCCACCCGTTGTTGCTGGCCGCCGGACAGCTCGTGGGGATAGTTGTCTGCAAGGTCCTGGAGGTGCACCAGGTTCAGCAACTCCATGACCTTTTGTCGACGTTCCGCTTTGCTTAATGACTTCAGACCGAAGCCGACGTTATCGGCAATGCTCAGATGCGGAAAAAGGGCATAGTCCTGGAACACCATGCCAATCTTGCGCTTTTCCGGTTGCAGTGCCCGCCCGGGCAGGCTGATGGCCTGTGACTGCAGGCGGATTTCACCCCGGGAAATCGGCAGGAAGCCGGCCAGCGCCCGGAGAATGGTGCTCTTGCCACAGCCGCTGGGGCCCAGCAGGCAGCCAATATCACCGTGGCTGAGGGCAAAGCTGACGTCCTTGACAACGGAATCACCGCCGTAGCCACAGGACAGATTGTTTACTTCCAGCAGCCAGTCTGCGGGGGGCACCAGGGCTTCGGGCATGGATCAGTCCAGACGATTGAGAATCAGGAATTCCAGCAAGGCTTTCTGGGCATGCAGCCGGTTTTCCGCCTCATGCCAGACTGCCGAGCTTTCGTGGTCCATCATGTCTGCCGAAATCTCTTCACCCCGGTGGGCGGGCAGGCAGTGCATGAAGAGGGCGTCTTTGTCGGCCTGAGCCATCAGAGCCGGGTTGATCTGATAGCTGCGGAAGGCTTTTTCCCGGGCTTTCTGCTCGTCTTCCTGGCCCATGGAAGCCCAGACATCGGTGACCAGCAGTTGGGCGCCTCGTGCTGCCTCTTCTGGCGCGCGCACAACGGTCACCCTGTCAGCATGCTGTTCGATCAGTTGTTGATCCGGTTCGTAACCCTCTGGGCAGGCAACGTTCAGGTGGAAATCGAAACGCTCTGCAGCGTTTATGTACGAGTGGCACATATTGTTGCCGTCACCAATCCAGGCCACGGTGGCACCACGGATGCTGCCGCGAAGCTCCCGATAGGTCTGCATGTCGGCCAACAGCTGGCAGGGGTGGAATTCGTCGGTGAGAGCGTTGATCACGGGCTTGCTGGAGGCAGTGGCAAAGCGCTCGACAGTTTCGTGGGCAAAGGTACGGATCATCACCGCATCGACCATGCTGGAGATCACAATGGCAGAATCTTCGATCGGTTCGCCGCGGCCAAGCTGTGTATCCCTGGGCGAGAGGAACATGGCGGTACCCCCGAGCTGGGTCATGCCGGCTTCGAAGGAAACCCGGGTCCGGGTGGACGATTTTTCAAAGATCATTGCCAGCACCCGGTTTTTAAGGGTGTCCCTGGTCTGGCCTGAACGCCACTCTTTGCGCAATTTGGAAGCATGATCGAGCAGATCTTCCAGTTCTGCTGTGGTCATGTCGTTCAGTGTCAGAAAATGTCTCGCTGCCATGAAAGGCCCCTGTTTCAAGCAAACTGCCCGTTCGGAAAAGCCAACAAGTCTAGCCCGTCGCTACCCTGAAAACAACGCCACGCGCGGTGCTGTTGTTCTGGGTCAAAACGGACGGTTTGTTGAGGCCTGAGGCACCCGTGTACAATAAGTGCAAATGCCGTTTGGCGGCAAAGCTGACTCCCAACCAGAGGAATGAGTTCATGGACATCAATGAAACCATCAAGAGCCAACTTGAAGAGAACCCGGTTATTCTTTACATGAAGGGCACCCCGCAAGCTCCGCAGTGCGGTTTCTCGGCACGTACTGTTCAGGCTCTGATGGCGTGCGGTGAGCGCTTTGCGTTTGTGAATATTCTCGACAATCAGGAACTGCGTGAGGCCCTGAAAGTCTACTCCAGCTGGCCAACCTATCCGCAGCTCTACATCAACGGTGAGTTGGTGGGTGGTTGCGACATCGTTCTGGAAATGTCAGAAAGTGGCGAGCTGGCCAAGATGGTCAAGGATGCTGCAGGTCAGGCCGAAGCCTGATCATTCTGCTACTCGTAACGGTACTTAAGCTTTATCGTAAAACGACCTCCTATCCCGCTCTCTGGAGCGGGATAGGGGCTTGCCTCTAAAGCCGCCCGGTATATTGCGTCGTCTACATCCTTCAGACCCGTTGATTTAACGATTTTCGCGCGCGTCACCGCGCCATTTCCCATTAATCTGAGTTCTATTTCTGCTATCCATGTCTTTGATCCCACCGAGTCTATAGGCACCCTAATCGTCTCTCGGAAGAGATTTTCCGACAAATGACTTGAGAGTTTTGCGACAAAAGGGTCTCTTTCATCGGGAGTCTCAGTCTTTTGCCTTACTGGCTCCGGCGTTTCTACGGCCTCGCTTGCACGTGCAGTCAATGCAGGTGTAGCAACTGATGCAGGGGATTCGAAGGATGTTGCCCGGGTTTGGGTGCTTTCGGTTGTCCGCTTCGGGGAATCTGGCTGTGTCGCAGCGACGGTTTGCGATTCGGGCGGAGCACTGAAGGTAGATTCTGTCGAGGTTACCACCGGCTCGGCCGGCGGGATCTCGAATTCGGAGTGCCTGGGCTTTGGCGGTTCCGGGCTTGCCATGCTCTCTGGTGTCGGGACGGCCGCCGGGCTTGTCAGCGTAAAAACCAGGCGGTGTGTCAGTTCCCGGGCCTCCTTCAGTGGCGATGGAAGCCCGGCCAGTACCAGAGTATGGGCCAGTATGGCAAGGGAAACAGCCAGCAGAAGCCGATAGGGTGCCGGCATTGAGGGTGGACGAAAACCCGTGTCCGGCATCTATATCAGGCGGTTTTTGTGCGCAGATTGCCCACGACGGCATTCAGAGCCCGGTCAATCAAGGCGCCCTGTTCGAGCAGCGTCAGGCGGCCACGGCGCATCTCATGAGCCAGCTCGACACGGGTTTTCTCGATGACTTTCAGGCCCATACGGTTGACGAACACAAAGCAGTCCGCTTCATCAATAATGGCTGAGAGCTTGCAGCGGAAGCTGGTGCCGTTGACCAGGCGGAACTCCACCCAGTTGCCAATTTCGATAGTGTCGAGTTTGGCTACGTATTCGGCAATCGCGGCATCTTCCAGTTCCTGCTGCCGTTCCACGGCCGTCTGGTGCACGGTCGGGGCTTCGTCTTCGGCATCCGACGGTGCATCCTGACGGGCTTCGATGGCAGCGTTGGTCCGGAAGGCCTCAGCCAGCTCATGCTTCAGGTGGCCCATCATCTGATCAAGCCGGGTGGCGTTGTAGGAGACTTCCTCGAGTCCTGCCCGCAGTGATTTCAACAGACCGGGTACAACCCGAACCCACTGGTCACGCTCTTCATCTTCTTCGTGGGGGTGCAGGCACCAGATCAGGTCATCCACGACCCGTGCTGTTTCGTGCCAGCGATGTTCGGTGTCGTCCTTCAGGTAGGCCAGGAACATAACCCGGCTCCAGCCATTCATCAGAATATCGCTGACCGAGTCCGGAAGCCGGTAACGGGATACTTTTTCCCGTAACAGCCGGTCCACCTCTTCCTGGGCCTTCTGGGATTTGATGCGACCACGTTCCGATTCTCGTGTTCTCTGTTCCACCAGGGAGGCCTTACGGTTTTCTCGCTCCAGGAATTGCTCAAATTCTTCGTTCAGGGTTTCGAACAACTGAATGTTGCCATCGAATTCATTGAGGATTCGTTGCACCACGTTGTGTATCTGACCGTACAGCTTGTCTCGGGTTTTCTCATCGCTGCTGCTCCAGCCAATGCCCGCGCGGGCGAGGGAGTTGAGCAGCTTGCGGGCCGGGTGGGTTGCCTTGCTGAAGAAACTCTTGTCCTTGATCACAACCTTCAGAATCGGAATCTGTAGGCGACTGATCAGCACCTGAACCGGGGCGGACAGGTTGTAGTCATCAAGGATGAACTCGAACAGCATGGAGACCAGATTGATCAGATCTTCATCCACTTCATTCAGTGCGGGCTGGCGACCATCTTGAGCGTCGGCCTTAGCCAGCAGTTGCTGAACGACCTGGCGCAGGTCGACGGTTACGGGCTCACCCGTGCTAAGGTCGTCGGTTTCCGGCCAGTTTTGCTGAAGCGGAATGGCGTTGAGCATATCGGCCAGTTCCCGGCCTCCGACCACTCTCAGAGAGGGATCGGTGCTGCGTGGGGGTATGCCGGCATTGGACCTTTGCAGAGCCAGCATCTGACGGATCTGGTCAAACAGTACGGTGTCTTCCGGGCGTTGATCGTAGCCGGCAGTCGTCTCGCTGGGGCTCTCGGCAGAGCTGTCTGCCGTTGCCGATGGCTTCTGGCTCTGGCTCTTCTTGCCGTGATAACGGAAGTTCGGGATAACGCCGGCCTGGATCAGAATGCGATTGGCTTCATCCAGGAGCATGCCCAGGTTGGAGATAACGTAACGGTCAAATTGCTTGAGCAGGATGAGCCGTTCGCGAATCTGGATATCGAGGGCCTGGATCGCTTCGGTAAAAGCGCTGCACAGGTGCTCCGGTGCCATCGGGTTGACTGGCTCCTGCTCGGTGGCGTCCGGATAGATCTCGGTAAAACGGGCCTGCAATTGCAGTAAAGGGCCTTGGAAGTGCGCCTTGGCCTTGGTGGTCATGGCGTTGAAGGCAACCTGTTCTTCCAGATCGTCATTGCCAACCAGCGAAAGAGTGTCGGCACTGGCCTGCGGGCTGGCTTCGGTTGAAGGAAGCTGGCCGGCATGGGGCGGGTTGGCAAAGAACTGGGCAACCGTATTCTGAAAATGACGCTCTACGCCCTTGCGCTTGATGCGAATCTCGCGCATGGCTTCGAAGTAGCGGTTTTGTTCATTGTTGCTGCGGGCATTGTTGGCCAGTTCGAAGAGTGAATCATCGACGGCATCGAAAGCCCCCTGCAACAAATCACCCAGCCCCGCAACAACGGTGTCGCGGATGCGGGCTACCTCCGCAGGAACCGGTCGGGTGCTTGCCGCTTCCCTGTGCTCGCGGAGGTAATGTATGCCGGACTGCTTGTTCATGGCCGACTCCTGTTTACGCCTCAACCGGATACATGACCGAGCCTGATTCTTGTCTGTTCTGATTATTGGATAAATTTAGCGCATTTTGATCTGCATTAACATGAATAAACGCTAACCTGCGATCAGGTTCATAAACTCCGGCCACGCTTTTTCTTGCGTTTGGGGTGGACAATGGCGGCTTTAACCACGTTGTCCTTGATTTGCAGGACTTCAATACGATGACCGCCAACTTTCAGACACACGTTGGTGTCCGGAATATTTTCCAGAGTTTCGGTGATCAGTCCGTTCAGGGTTTTCGGGCCATCGGTTGGCAGATGCCAGCCCAGGGTCTTGTTGATCGTCCGCACGGCGGCACTGCCATCGATGATAAAGGTGCCGTTGTCCTGGGGAATGATGTCGGGTGAGGTGGCGGCATAATCGGTGGTAAATTCCCCGACGATTTCCTCAAGAATATCCTCAAGCGTAGCCAGGCCCAGTACATCGCCGTATTCATCCACCACAATGCCGAACCGGCGTTTGCCTTTCTGGAAGTTCAGTAGTTGGGTATTGAGCGCAGTGCTCTCCGGAATGAAGTAGGGTTCCTGGCACAGCTGCATGATCATCGCCTTGTTGATGTCTGCCTCCTGCAGCAGCCTGGCCGCGCTGCGAAGGTGCAGAATGCCCTGAATGTTGTTGATGTCACCCTTGAAGATAGGCAGCCGCGTGTGTTGGCTGCTTCTGAGTTGGCGCAGGATAGTGTCTGTGTCGTCTTCCAGGTCGATGCCGACGACTTCGTTTCGGGGCACCATGATGTCATTGACGGTGACATTCTCCAGATCCAGGATGCTGACCAGCATGTCTTTGTGCCGGGCCGGAATCAGTGCGCCGGCCTCGTTCACCACGGTTCTGAGTTCTTCACGGCTGAGATGATCTTCCGAGGCCTGGGCCGAGGAGACGCCCAGAACGCGAAGAATGCCGGTCGTAAACAGGTTGACCGTCCATACCAGCGGGTACAGAAGTTTCAGCAACGGCCCAAGAATATGACTGGCCGGGAAGGCAATTTTTTCAGGGAACAGGGCTGCGAGAGTTTTCGGGGTGACCTCGGCAAAAATGAGGATAACGATCGTCAGCAGTAAGGTGGCAATTGCGATACCGGCGTCGCCCCAGAGGCGAATTGCGATGACCGTGGCGATCGATGACGCAAGAATGTTCACGAAGTTATTGCCGATCAGGATAACGCCGATCAACTGGTCGGTTCGGTTAAGCAGGCCTTGCGCTCGCTGGGCCCCTTTGTGGCCGGTGTTCGCCATGTGTTTCAGGCGGTAGCGGTTCAGGGACATCATGCCGGTTTCAGAGCTGGAGAAAAACGCAGAGAGGATGATCAGTCCGACAAGTAGAATAAACAGCGCGGTGAGCGATGTTTCGTTCAAGAGAGCAGCCCTTATATTGAGGATAAGTTGCGAAAATAGGATTTGAAGGTAACAGGTGTCAAGCGGGTTAGGTCAGTAAGGGGGTTCGGGTCTCAGACGCCCCGGTGGAAAACCAGCTCGAGAACAAACTTGCTGCCGTAGAAGGCCAGCATCAGCAGTGCGCAGCCTGCCAGTGTCCAGCGACTGGCGGTGATGCCGCGCCAGCCTTTGGTGTAGCGGCCTACCAGCAGTCCGACAAAAACCAGCAGGGACAGCAGGGAAAAAATGGTTTTGTGGGCCAGATCCTGAGCAAAAAGGTCTTCAATGAAAACAGCGCCAGTGACAATGGCGAGTACCAGCAGCACAACACCCGCCCAGACCATTTCAAACAACAATGACTCCATGGTTTGCAGCGGTGGCAGGTTCCTCACCAGCAGGCTGTTGTAGTTGCGCTTGAGCTGCCGGTTCTGTACGTACAGTAAAACCGCCTGTATGGCTGCAAGGGTAAACAGGCTGTATGCCGTGATTGACAGGGCAATGTGAGACAGCATGCCGTAGCTTTCTTCGGAGACCAGACGCGACGGTGTGTGGGTAATCAACGCCATGACAATGGTCAGTGCTGCAATCGGATAGGCCGCAATGAACAGGCTTTGTACGGGTTTGCTCAGATTAAGTCCCAGAAGCAGAAAGACAATGAGCCAGGAGATCAGAACGGAGCTCTTGAAGAAACTGAAGTCGAAGCCGCCGTCCAGGTGTACGGTCTGGGCAATGAGCAGGCCATGGCCGATCAGGGCAAGCAAGCCAATCAGTGTCGTAACCGCCAGGTTGTTGTGCACCTTTCCACGTAAATGGAGGGCCTGAAGCGCGGTTCCAACGCTATAGAGGAAAAGTGCGGTAACCGCGAGAATCAGCGTTCCCATGACATCCTTAATCGTGTTGCCTGATGAAGTGAAATCGGCGCGGAGTTGTTCAGAGGCTCCGTAGTCTGGGTATAATGTCGCGATTATGCAACAGGAATCAAGCAGGCCGAGCTGGCTTCTTGATCTGTGTGAACAAATTCTCCGGGGTACGGAAGAGCAACATGTTTGAGAATCTCCAGGACCGGCTATCCGGTAGCTTGCGCAAGATCTCGGGCCAGGCGCGCCTGACTGACGACAATATCAAGGACACGCTCCGTGAAGTGAGGATGGCCCTGCTGGAGGCTGATGTCGCCCTGCCGGTGGTCAAGGCCTTTATTGAAGGGGTTCGTGAGCGTGCGATTGGCCAGGAAGTTCAGCGCAGTCTGACCCCGGGCCAGGTCTTCGTTAAGGTTGTCCAGCAGGAGCTGGAGCGGGTCATGGGGGAGGGCAATGAATCCCTGAACCTCGCCACGCGTCCGCCCGCGGTCATTATGATGGCGGGCCTCCAGGGTGCGGGTAAAACCACCACGGTGGCCAAGCTGTCCCGTTTCCTGAAAGAGCGTGAGAAAAAGTCCGTGCTGGTGGTCAGTGCCGATATTTATCGGCCGGCGGCCATCCGTCAGCTGGAAACGCTTGCCGGTGAAGTGGGCGTTGAATTCTTCCCCAGCACCACCGAGCAGGATCCGGTGGATATTGCCAATGGTGCCATCGAGGCTGCCCGCCGCAAGCACATTGATGTGGTTATCCTGGATACCGCGGGTCGTCTGCACGTGGATGAGCAGATGATGGGTGAAATCGGTCGCCTGCATAAGGCGGTGAATCCGGTTGAAACCCTGTTTGTGGTTGATGCCATGACGGGCCAGGACGCGGCCAATACCGCCAAGGCATTTAACGACGCGTTACCGTTAACCGGCGTGGTCCTGACCAAGACCGACGGCGATGCCCGTGGCGGTGCGGCGTTGTCCGTGCGTCATATCACCGGCAAGCCCATCAAGTTCCTGGGTATTGGTGAAAAGTCAGACGCTCTGGAGCCTTTCTATCCCGATCGTGTTGCCTCCCGCATCCTTGGCATGGGGGATGTGCTCTCCCTGATTGAGGAAGCTGAGCGCAAGCTGGACCGAAAGAAAGCCGAGAAGCTCACCAAGAAGATCAAGAAGGGTAAAGGTTTTGATCTGGAAGACTTCCGCGACCAGCTCCAGCAAATGAAGAATATGGGCGGTATCGGCGGACTGTTGGACAAGTTGCCGGGCATGGGGCAGATGGCCCAGATGGCGCAGGCACAGGTTAACGACAAGTCGGTTGGTCAGATGGAAGCCATTATCTGCTCCATGACGCCAAAAGAGCGCCGCTATCCGGACGTCATCAATAACTCTCGCAAGCGTCGGATTGCCGCCGGTTCCGGCACCCAGATCCAGGACGTGAACCGTCTGCTCAAGCAGCACAAGCAGATGCAGAAGATGATGAAAAAGTTTGGCAAGAAGGGCGGGGTGGCTAACCTGATGCGCGGTATGGGTGGTATGATGCCGCCCGGCGGCGGTGGTGGCATGCCTCCGTTTGGCCGTATGTAAAAAGCCTTACATATAAAATGGGGAAACCGGTGGTTTCCCTGTTTTCATTGGCGCTTTTTTCGCATAGAATAGCGCCCCTTTCGAGTATGGGTCTTCCCGTCAGTCGTGAAGCGGCGTGTCGGGAATCGTACAAAGTTCGTACAACAGAACAGGATATTGGTCGAAATGGTAACAATCCGTTTGGCTCGTGGCGGCTCCAAGAAGCGCCCGTTCTACCATCTGACAGTCACTGACAGCCGTAACTCCCGTGACGGCCGTTTCATTGAGCGTGTTGGTTTCTTCAACCCGATTGCCCGTGGTCAGGAAGAGCGTCTGCGTGTTAATCGTGAGCGCGTTGATTTCTGGCTGGGCCAGGGTGCACAGGCCAGTGAGCGTGTTGCTCAGCTGCTGAAGGCTGCTCAGTAATAGCATTGTTGGTACCGGGGTTGTAAAGGCATGACGCAGAATTCGCAGGAAACTGTGATCGGCCGGATCACCTCGGTGTTCGGGGTAAAGGGTTGGCTTAAAGTCTTCTCTTACACAGACCCGAAAGACGGAATACTGAACTACCGTGACTGGACTCTGCTCCTGGACGGCAAGCGTATTCCGATCAGGCTTGAGGAAGGTCGCCGCCAGGGGCAGGGGATCGTCGTCAGGCTTAAAGGTATTGATGATCGTGAAGTAGCCCGCACCTATTGCGGAGCGGAGATCCGGGTTCCCACCGAGCAACTGCCGGAACTGCCCGAAGGGGAGTTCTACTGGCATCAGCTGGAAGGTCTGGATGTCTTCACGGTAGAAGGTGAGTGCCTGGGTAAGGTGCATCACCTTCTGGAGACAGGCTCCAATGATGTCCTGGTGGTGCACGCTACGGCGGGCTCTATTGACCAGCGCGAGCGTCTGATTCCCTATCTGCCGGATCAAGTGGTTCAGCAGGTGGATCTCAAAGGCTCTCGCATGGTGGTTGACTGGGATCCGGAGTTCTGACGGGTGTGGATTGGCGCAGTCAGTCTGTTCCCGGATATGTTTTCTGCGGTGACGGATTACGGGATTACCGGGAGGGCAGTGCGTGAAGGTCTGTTGACCTTTCAGAGCTGGAATCCTCGGGATTACACCCACGATCGTCATCGCACGGTGGATGACCGGCCTTATGGTGGTGGCCCGGGGATGCTGATGAAAATTCAGCCTCTGCGGGACGCAATCCAGGCGGCCAGGGCATCGGCACCCGGCAAGGCCTGTGTGGTCTATCTTTCGCCGCAGGGTGAAAGGCTGGATCAGTCGGTGGTGGAGTCACTCGCCGCCGAGCAGCAGCTGATTCTCGTTGCCGGTCGTTATGAAGGCGTGGATGAGCGCCTGATTGCGGCAGAGGTCGACCGGGAGGTATCCCTTGGGGATTTCGTTCTCTCGGGTGGCGAGCTGGCAGCGATGGCTGTAATTGATGCGGTAACACGCCTCATCCCCGGAGCGCTGGGTCATGCGCAGTCGGCAGAGCAGGATTCCTTTGCCGACGGATTGCTGGATTGTCCGCACTACACCCGGCCCGAGGTTTACGAAGGTCAGGCGGTGCCGGAAGTTCTGTTGGGCGGTCACCATGAACAGGTCCGGCGTTGGCGATTGAAAGAATCGTTGAGGCGAACCAGTGAGCGGCGCCCCGATCTGCTGGAAAAGCGGGAACTTACGGAAGAAGAGCGTCAGTTACTGGAAGAAATTTTGAACGAACCGGGTGTCTCTGAGTCATCAGGGCATTGAAAGATTGGGTATCAGGAGCATTACGATGAGCGGCAAGAACAACATCATCAGTCAACTTGAAGCAGAACAGATGACCAAGGAAATCCCTGCGTTCGCGCCGGGCGATACCGTGGTTGTACAGGTTCGCGTAACTGAAGGTAACCGTGAGCGTCTGCAGGCGTTTGAAGGCGTGGTTATCGGCAAGCGTAACCGTGGCATGAACTCTTCCTTCACTGTTCGTAAGATCTCTTACGGCGTGGGCGTTGAGCGTACTTTCCAGACCTACTCCAAGCTGATCGACAGCGTCAGTGTGAAGCGTCGTGGTGACGTGCGTCAGGCCAAGCTTTACTACCTGCGCGACCTGTCTGGTAAGGCAGCTCGTATCAAGGAAAAGCTTAACTGATTCGGATTCGTCTGTTCAGTACCAAAAAAGCAGCCTCAAGGGGCTGCTTTTTTTATGGTTTAATGCCTGCGATGACTCCGGAATCGAAGAGGGTGCTGTGCCAAGGCCAGAAGATGAGCAGTTGATAGAGCGTTTCAGTGATGCGGTCTGGCTTGAGGATGGCCTTGGCGAGAAAACCCGGCAGGCCTATGCCAGTGATCTGTACCGTTTGTCCGGGTGGCTGGAGCAGCAAGCTGGGGCGCCAACCCTGCGCAGCGCACGACGCACAGACCTTTTGGCCTGGATGTCCCGGGGCTTGTCCGACGGCCTGAAAACCAGCACGGCGGCCCGCCGCCTGTCTGGCGTAAGGCGCTTTTATCGTTTTCTGTTGCGTGAAGGCATTATTGCCGAAGACCCAACGTTGCGGATTGACAGCCCTAGGTTGCCCAGGCGCTTGCCGGATACCCTGACCGAGGCCGACGTGGAGTCGCTGCTGACTGAGCCGGACCCGGAGCTGCCAGTAGAATTGCGGGATCGGGCCATGCTGGAGATTCTCTATGGCTGCGGACTTCGGGTTTCGGAGTTGACGGGGCTGACGGTGGACCAGGTCAACCTGAGGCAGGGCGTGGTTCGCATTCAGGGCAAGGGCGGCAAGGAGCGTTTGGTGCCGCTGGGTGAGGAAGCTGTGGACTGGTTATTACAGTATATGCGGCAGGCCCGGGGCGAGCTGCTGCGAGGCAAAACCAGTGATGCCCTGTTTCCGGGTAATCGTGGCACCGCCATGACCCGGCAGGCCTTCTGGTATCGAATCCGGCATTATGCGATTCGCTGCGGAATCACCAAGCACCTTTCTCCTCATACGCTCAGGCATGCATTTGCCACCCATTTGCTCAATCACGGGGCGGATCTTCGGGTGGTGCAGATGCTGTTGGGGCATTCAGATCTGTCGACCACCCAGATCTACACCCATGTTGCGCGGCAAAGATTGCAGGATCTTCATCAGGCCCATCACCCCAGGGGTTGACTGCGGCCGCTCCGGAGGCTGAACTAATCCGATTTTCCGGTGTCGCAGACACCACACAAACCGACAGAGGTAGTTTCAAGCTCATGAACATCAAATCAGTAGCAGTGTCCGTTGGACTGGCGCTGACCCTGGTCGGGGCACCAGCCTCCCAGGCAGGCGAAGCCGAAGACCGCATTGCCCAGCGGCTGACCGAGGCGGTTCCCGGTCTCAAGGTGAACTCTGTTCGCGAATCTGAGGCAAAAGGGTTGTACGAAGTTCAGAGCAACAACGGCGACACCATCTACACCACGGAAGACGGCACCTATCTGCTGACGGGCGATCTGCTGAAAATCACCGAAAACGGCATTGCCAACGTTACTGAAGAATCCCGTGCGGGTTCCCGTAAGGACCTGATGGCGGATTACGGTGGCAAGGGCGTGATTTCCTATCCGGCCAAGGGTAAAGAGAAGGCGGTCGTTAATGTGTTTACCGATATCGATTGCCCCTATTGCCGGAAGTTACACGATGAAGTGCCCCAGTTGAATGAGTACGGTATTACCGTCAATTACTACGCGTTTCCCCGTTCCGGGCCAGGTACGGCCTCCTTCAATAAATATATCTCGGTCTGGTGCGCTGACGATCAGCAGGCCGCTATGGATGCCGCCAAGGCCGGGCGTTCGGTAGAGCAGAGGAGTTGTGAGAACCCGGTGGCAGAGCAGTATCGGCTCGGCGGCCAGGTTGGTGTGACCGGCACGCCGGCTATTTTGCTGGAAGACGGCAATATGGTTCGGGGTTATGTGCCGGCCCGAAATCTGGCCGAGGGTCTCGGTATTCTGTGACCCTGTCGGTGTTCGTCGCCAGTCGTCATCTTTGTTGAAAGTGTGACCGATTCAGGGCTTATTCAGCCGGCCCTGAATCGGTATACTATGCCCCCTTATTGCAATCCATCAGCACCCCCATCGGGATCAGAGGTGAGAGCTTGAAAGACGTCAATGTCGGAATTTGCGGACTGGGAACCGTAGGCGGCGGTACATTCAATGTCCTGACTCGCAACGCCGCGATTATTGCGGGTCGTGCCGGCTGCAACATCCGGATTGCCCGGGTGGCGAGCCGCCATAGCCGCGATGACCTTGATCTGGGCAATGTCCCGTTCAGTACCGACATTTATGACGTGGTGAACGATCCTTCGATTGATATCGTGGTGGAGCTGATTGGTGGCTACGATGCGGCCAAAGAGCTGGTGCTGGCGGCCATTGCCAACGGCAAGCATGTGGTGACTGCCAACAAGGCCCTGATTGCCGTGCACGGTAATGAGATTTTCGACGCAGCGGAGAAGGCCGGCGTTGTGGTTGCCTACGAAGCCGGCGTTGCCGGCGGCATTCCGGTAATCAAGTCTGTGCGTGAGGGCCTGGCCGCCAACCGCATTGACACCATTGCCGGCATTATCAATGGCACCGGCAATTACATTCTCACCGAAATGCGCGCGGGCCGGGAATTTGGTGAAGTCCTCAAAGAAGCGCAGGCGCTGGGCTACGCGGAAGCGGATCCGACGTTCGATGTGGAAGGTATCGATGCCGCTCACAAACTGACCATCCTGGCGGCGTCCGGGTTCGGCGTTCCCCTTCAGTTTGAGAAAGGTTTTACCGAGGGCATTTCCGGTATTACTCCATATGATATTTCCCACGCAGAGTTGCTGGGGTACCGGGTGAAGCACCTGGGCATCGCCCGTCGTCGTGAAGACGGTATTGAACTGCGGGTGCATCCGACGCTGGTGCCACAGAGTCATCTGATTGCTCAGGTTGATGGCGTTCTTAACGCGGTCCTGGTGGATGGCGATGCTGTTGGCCAGACTATGTATTACGGTCCTGGTGCCGGGGATGAGGCTACAGCATCTGCGGTCATCGCAGACGTCGTGGACGTCGCCCGTGCGGTGGCCAGCAACAGCCAGCAGCGCATTCCCTACCTCGGATTTACGCCGGACGCCCTGGAAGACCTGCCGGTGCTGCCAATGGAAGATGTCCAGTCGGCTTACTACCTGCGAATCCAGGCCTTTGACCATCCGGGTGTGTTGGCCAAGATTGCTGCCATTCTGAGTGAGCATGGCATCAACATCGAGTCAATCATGCAGAAAGAATCCGAATTCAAGGATGGCCGGATTCCGGTCATCATCCTGACCCACACGGTTCAGGAGCGCCAGATGAACCTGGCCATTGACGAGATGGAATCCCTCGCCGACATCGATGGCAAGGTTGTCCGTATTCGCGCAGAAAACTTTAACTGACAGGTACGCACGTGAGATACATCAGTACACGGGGTGAAGCTCCCGCACTGGGCTTTGAGGACGTTCTTCTGACCGGGCTGGCCACCGATGGTGGCCTCTATGTGCCGGAATCGTTGCCGCACTTCAGCCTGGAAGAAATTCGTAGCTGGCGCGGGCTTCCCTATGCGGAGCTGGCCTATAAAGTGATGTATCCGTTCGTAGAGGATGCCATCCCGGCGGACGACTTCCGCAAGATGCTGGATGAAACCTACAGCGTGTTCAGCCACCAGGCGGTGGCACCGCTGGTGCAGCTGGACACCAATGAGTGGGTGATGGAACTGTTCCGTGGCCCGACGCTGGCGTTCAAGGACTTTGCCCTGCAGCTGCTGGGCCGCTTGCTGGACTACGTTCTGGAGAAGCGCAACCAGCACGTTGTGATCATGGGGGCCACCTCCGGTGATACCGGTTCTGCTGCCATCGAGGGCTGCCGCCGGTGCGAGCACGTGGATATCTTTATCCTGCATCCGCATCAGCGAGTGTCTGAAGTGCAGCGCCGCCAGATGACTACGGTGCAGGGCGGCAACATCCATAACATCGCAGTCAAAGGCAACTTCGACGACTGTCAGCGCATGGTGAAGGAGAGCTTCGGCAATCAGTCCTTTCTGGGCGGCAAAACCCAGCTGGCGGCGGTGAACTCCATCAACTGGGCCCGGATCATGGCCCAGATCGTGTACTACTTCCAGGCGTCTCTCGCTCTGGGTGGCCCGGACCGCAGCATGGCGTTCTCTGTGCCCACAGGCAACTTTGGCGATATTTTCGCCGGCTACCTGGCCAAGAAAATGGGGCTGCCCATCAGCCAGCTGGTGATTGCCACCAACCGCAACGATATCCTGCATCGCTTCATGAGCGGCAACAAGTATGAGCAGCACCAGCTGGAGCATACCCTGTCGCCGAGCATGGACATCATGGTGTCCAGCAACTTCGAGCGCCTGCTGTTTGATCTGCACGGCCGTGACGGGGCGGCGGTCAAAGCCTTGCTGGAAAACGCAGCCAAAGGCCCGGTCAGCATTGAAGACTACCGCTGGAAGCACGCCCGCAAGCTGTTCGACAGCGATGCGGTGGACGACAAAACCACCTGTGAAACGATTCGTGACGTCTACGAGCAGAATGAATATCTGCTGGACCCGCACACCGCCATTGGCGTACGCGCTGCCCGCAACTGCCGCCGGGACTCTGCCGTGCCCATGATCACCCTGGGTACCGCGCACCCGGCCAAGTTCCCGGATGCGATTGCCGAATCCGGCCTGAGCGTGAAGCCGCAATTGCCGGCCCACATGGCTGATCTGTTCGAGCGGGAAGAGCGCTACACCGTGCTGGATAACAATGTGTCCGAGGTGCAGGGCTTTATCGCCAAGCATTGGAAGAACGCCTGATCCGGCATGACTCCTAAAAAGATCCTGCGTCGCCCCCAGCCGTCCGATGTGACGGGGTGGGGGCAAAACCTGCCCCCCATCCTTCGCCGTCTGTACGCCGCTCGCGGTGTGCAATCCGACGACCAGCTCCAGTACACCCTGAAACACCTGGCTTCGCCGATGCAGCTTCGCGGCATTGATCGCGCAGTTGAACTGCTGGCCGAGGCCATAGTGCAGAAACAGCGGGTAATGGTGCTGGGGGACTTCGATGCTGATGGCGCCACCAGTACTTCGGTGGCTATGCTGGGTTTGTCTATGCTCGGTGTGGCGGCGATTGATTTCCGGGTGCCCAGCCGATTCTCTGATGGCTACGGCCTGACACCCGGCATCATCCACCGGTTGCAGGAAGACGGGGATTTGCCGGATCTTCTGGTGACTGTTGATAACGGCATCTCCGCCATCGAAGGCGTGCGTGCTGCCCGGGAGCTGGGCATCAAAGTGGTTATCACCGACCACCATCTGGCCGGAGAAGAGCTGCCAGATGCCGATGCCATTGTGAACCCCAATCAACCCGATTGCCCGTTCCTGAGCAAAAATGCGGCGGGAGTGGGCGTGATGTTCTACGTGCTCACGGCGCTGCGTAAGCACCTGCGAGACAACAACCGGCTGCCGGACCCGGAGCCTAACCTGGGTAGCCTGCTGGACCTGGTGGCCCTGGGTACCGTGGCCGACGTGGTTCCGCTGGACCATAACAACCGCATCTTTGTGGAGCAGGGCATCCGCCGCATCCGCAAAGGCGAAGCCAGACCGGGCATCCTGGCTCTGTTGGAAGTAGCCGGCCGCGACTACACCGAAATCAGCGCCACCGATCTGGGTTTTGTGGTTGGCCCGCGCCTGAACGCTGCCGGCAGGCTGGACGACATGAGTATCGGCATCGCCTGTCTGCTCGCCGACAGTCGCGACGAAGCGCTGCGCCTGGCCCGGGAACTGGATAACTTCAACCGCGAACGCCGCACCATTGAAAAAGACATGAAAGCCCAGGCCCAGGACCTGTTGGCCTCCATGTCCCTCGATATTGACGGCCTGCCCTGGGGGCTGGCCCTGTTCGACCAGGACTGGCACCAGGGCGTGATCGGCATCCTGGCGGCCCGCATCCGCGAACAGACTCATCGCCCCACCATTGCTTTTGCGCCCGACGACGACGGCGAACACCTGAAAGGCTCTGCCCGATCCATCCCCGGCCTGCATATCCGGGATGCGCTGGCCGTGGTTGATGCGAAGAATCCGGGCTTGATGAAAAAATACGGCGGCCACGCCATGGCCGCCGGCATGACCATCGCCCGGGACGACCTCGAACGTTTCAGCAACGCCTTCGACCAGGCCGTGCGTGACACGTTGAAACCGGAAGACCTCGAAGCCGCCATCACCACTGACGGCCCGCTGGCCCCGGAAGAGCTGAATCTGGACACCGCCTACCTGCTCAAACGCGCCGGCCCCTGGGGGCAGCACTTCCCAGAGCCGGTGTTTGACGGCGAATTCCGGGTAGTGAGCCAACGCATTGTCGGCGAGAACCATCTGAAGCTCGTGCTGCAGCCGGTTGAGGGCGGGGGCATTATTGATGGTATTGCGTTCAACACCGGGCCTGAAGTACCGGACTTTACCCGGAGTGGCGCGCGGGTGGTTTATAAGCCTGATGCCAATACGTTCCGGGGGCGGACTAATTTGCAGCTTCTGGTGGATTATCTGGAGCCGCTAGGCTGAATGTGTCGACTCCCCGAACCAAGTTGGGGCGCCGTGTGGGGTAGGGCTTTCCGAGAGTGTCGAAAACAAGGATGTTTTCGTCAAGCGTACAGGGATGTATTCACCGCGTCTCTCGGAAAGCCCTACCCCATGCGGTGCGTGCTCCAGAGCATGAACAGCTGATTTGCCCAGCAAATTCCGGTAGAATCCGCCCTCTGTTTTTATCGCACCATTTTCCAAAGCGAGACAAGGTTTCATGGAAATTAATCCCATAGTGACGAAGATCAAAGAGCTTCGCGAGCGCACCGAAGCGCTGAGGGGGTATCTTTGACTACGATCAGCGAAGTGAACGCCTGACCGAAGTCGAACGCGAACTCGAACAACCCACCGTCTGGGACGATCCCGAGCGGGCCCAGGCATTGGGCAAAGAGCGCTCAGACCTTGAACTGATCGTTAAAACCATCGACAACCTCACCAACGGCCTGGCCGATGCAGAAAGCCTGCTCGACATGGCGGTGGAAGAGGACGACGAAGGCACTGTCCAGGAAATCGAAGCCGATCTCGAAAACCTTGATAAAGAACTCGAGAAGCTCGAATTCCGCCGCATGTTCTCCGGCGAAATGGACGCCAACAACGCCTACCTGGATATCCAGGCCGGCTCCGGCGGCACTGAAGCCCAGGACTGGGGCAACATGCTGTTGCGCATGTACCTGCGCTGGGCCGAGCGTCGTGGCTTCAAGGCCGAAATCGTTGAACTGCAGGAAGGTGAAGTGGCCGGCATCAAGAGTGCCACCATCCACATCCAGGGCGACTACGCCTACGGCTGGCTACGCACAGAAACCGGCGTACACCGCCTGGTGAGGAAATCCCCGTTTGATTCCGGCAACCGTCGCCATACCTCTTTCTCTTCCGTGTTTGTATCACCGGAAGTGGACGACAGCTTCGAAATCGAGATCAACCCGGCGGATCTGCGGGTCGATGTGTATCGCGCTTCCGGCGCCGGTGGTCAGCACGTAAACCGGACCGAATCCGCAGTGCGACTGACCCACAACCCCACGGGCATCGTGGTGGCCTGTCAGGCCGGCCGAAGCCAGCACCAGAACAAAGACCAGGCCATGAAGCAGCTCAAGGCCAAGCTCTTTGAACTGGAAATGCAGAAGCGTAACGAAGAGAAACAGAAAGCCGAAGACTCCAAGTCTGACATCGGCTGGGGTAGCCAGATCCGTTCCTACGTGCTGGACGACAGCCGTATCAAAGACCTGCGCACCAAGGTGGAAACCAGCAACACCCAGTCGGTGTTGGATGGTGACATCGACAAGTTTATTGAAGCCAGTCTGAAGATGGCGCTGTAGACGGCGCCATCCAAACCAAACCGGACCATTCCGACTTCTTTAGTGAGCCAAGATGACTGAACAGACCCAGAACGCCGCACAGCATGAGGATAACAAGCTGATTGCCGAGCGCCGCGCCAAACTGGCTGCGCTGCGCGAGCAGGGCAATCCGTTCCCGAATGACTTCCGTCGCGATGCCACCGCCGCCGAACTGCAGGCGAAATACGGTGATAAATCCAAGGAAGAGCTGGAAGGTCTGGGCATCAAGGTGGCCATTGCTGGCCGCATGATGCTCGACCGCAAGGCGTTCAAAGTGGTTCAGGATATGACCGGCCGCATCCAGATCTATGCCTCCAAGGACGTCCAGAAAGACACCAAGCACTGGGATATGGGCGACATCGTGGGCGTGCGTGGCACTCTGTCGAAATCCGGCAAGGGCGACCTGTATGTGACCATGGACGAATACGTACTGCTGACCAAGTCACTGCGCCCGCTGCCGGAGAAGCACAAGGGGCTGACCGACACCGAAGCCCGCTATCGGCACCGGTACGTGGACCTGATGGTGAACGAGGACAGCCGCCGTGTGTTCCATGCCCGGTCGAAGATCATCAACGCCATGCGCCAGTACTTCGCCGAGCGCGATTTCATGGAGGTGGAAACCCCCATGTTGCAGGTGATTCCGGGTGGCGCCACCGCCCGTCCGTTCGTGACCCATCACAACGCTCTGGGCATCGATATGTATCTGCGCATTGCGCCGGAACTGTTCCTCAAGCGCCTGGTGGTCGGCGGCTTTGAGCGTGTGTTCGAAATCAACCGCAACTTCCGCAACGAAGGGCTGTCCACCCGGCACAACCCCGAGTTCACCATGGTCGAATTCTACCAGGCCTACGCCGATTACAACGACCTGATGGACCTGACCGAAGACATGCTGCGTACCATCACTCAGAAGGTGCTGGGTACCACCACCGTAATCAACACACGGGTGCTGAAAGACGGTAGCGAAGAGACCATCGAATACGATTTCGGCAAGCCGTTTGAGCGCCTCACTGTGGTAGACGCCATCCTGCGCTACAACCCGGACATCACCCGTGAGCAACTGGCTGACGACGCAGAGGCCCGAGAAGTGGCCAAGAACCTGGGTATTCACGTGAAAGACATCTGGGGCCTGGGCAAGGTGCAGATCGAAATCTTCGAAGCCACCGCCGAGCATCGCCTCACCCAGCCGACGTTCATCACCGAGTACCCGAAAGAAGTGTCGCCCCTGGCCCGCTGCAAAGACAGCGATCCGTTTGTGACCGAGCGCTTCGAGTTCTTCGTGGGCGGTCGCGAGATTGCCAATGGCTTCTCTGAGCTGAACGATGCCGAAGACCAGGCCGAACGCTTCCAGGCCCAGGTGGCTGAGAAAGACGCCGGCGACGACGAAGCCATGTTCTACGATGACGACTATGTCATGGCCCTCGAATACGGTTTGCCGCCTACCGCCGGTGAAGGTATCGGCATCGACCGCCTGGCCATGCTGCTGACCAACTCGCCATCCATCCGCGACGTCATCCTGTTCCCGGCCATGCGCCCGGAACACAAGGCCGAACAGAAACCGGAAAGCGAGTAAGCCCATGCACCCTGCCGAGGCACTGGCTCAACAACTGAAGCCCGGCCGCGGCTGGGACCAGTGGCTGGCGGACGAGTTCCGCCAGCCCTACATGCGGCAACTGGCCGAATTCCTCGCCGCCGAGGAACAGGCCGGCAAGGTTCTGTATCCCCCCAGCTCCCACTGCTTCAATGCCCTCAACAGCACACCGCTGGCCAACGTAAACGTAGTGATCCTTGGCCAGGACCCCTACCACGGCCCCGGCCAGGCCCATGGTTTGTGCTTCTCTGTGCGCCCTCAGGTTCCGCCACCACCGTCCCTGGTCAATATCTTCAAGGAAATCGAAACCGACCTGGGTATCGCGCCACCGGATCACGGCTGTCTGCAGCCGTGGGCAGAGCAAGGCGTGCTACTGCTCAACAGTGTCCTCACGGTCGAGCAGAGCAATGCCGGAGCCCATCAAGGCAAGGGTTGGGAGCAGTTTACCGACAAGGTGATCGAAGTTATCAACCGGGAGCGCGACAACGTGGTGTTCCTGTTGTGGGGCAGCTACGCCAAGAAAAAGGGCCAGCACATTGACCGGAACCGCCACCTGGTTCTGGATGGCCCACACCCGTCACCGCTCAGTGCCTACCGTGGATTCTTTGGTTGCCGGCATTTCTCGAAGGCTAACGAATGGCTGAGGGAGCAGGGCAGGCCCTCCGTTGATTGGGCTTTGCCAAGCAAAGCTGCGTTGATTGCCAAGTATAAAAAGTGACGCGCTGACGAAGGCAATGCAAAGGTAGTCTTCAGGGCGGGGCAGGCTGCCGAAACCGTGCGGAGCCGAGCATACAGGGAGGTATTCACAGCGTGTTTCGGGAGCTGGTCCCATCGCAAGGACGGGCGCCAAACTCCCAAAACCACGAGGTATTACTGAAGCAGCGCCATAGCTGCTTCCATCTGCGCATTCAGATCCTCTTCCTCGCTCATATCGATATTCGGATCCAGTCCCAGCCGATCGAACGCAGAAATCTTCGTCCAGTCCATCTCGTTCCAGGGGTGATCGCTCCCGGCAACCAGCTGCAGGTTGGCCACCATGACCAGATCGGCATAATCCGCTGCCGGCACCTCACGCTGGAAGTTGGCGTATTCCAGAGGCACATTCTGCAGTTCCTTTGGAAAATCCCATTTTTTCAGAATCATAGAGCCAATACGTGGGTGCAGCTCATCAATCACATTGTCCAGCATGATGCTGCTGATCTGGATATCCTGATCCTCCACATAACGCAGAATCGGCAGAATACCGATCAGGTGCACCAGGCCAGCCAGTGTTGCCTGATCCGCCTTCAGGCGGGTGTAATGTTGCGCCAGAACATGGCACACGCCCGCCACTTCGGTGCTGGTCTGCCAGGTGGCGCGCAGGCGCTTGTCGATCATATCTGACGTGGCCTGGAACATCTGTTCCATCGCCAGCCCCATGGCCAGATTACTGGTGTAAGCCATACCCAGCCGGCTGACCGCCATGTTCAGGTTCTCGATGGCGCGACTGCCGCGAAACAGCGGGCTGTTGCACACCCGGATGATACGCGCCGAGAGCGCGGTATCGTTGCTGATGACCTTCACCAGATCGGCAATGGCAGAGTCTTCGGACTCGGCAATCTCCCGTACCTGAAGCGCTACCTCAGGCAGGGTTGGAAGTACCAGCTTGTCGTTTTCAATGGCAGCCGTCAGGTCAGACTTGATGGTTTCAACAATATTGGCCATGGTCAGTTAGGTTCCACTTGTCTGGAGGCATCCCACGTACGGGGATAAAACCGGTATGTGTTTTAATTTATAGCAAATTTTTCCGGTATTTCCTGTCAACTTATGTATCCGGCTGTTCGGCTTTCTCTCGTTCAGGGACCGGATAGGGTATCGGCCGCACCTCAAGTTGCAGGCCCTCATAACCGTCTACGCCCAGGTGCTTGCTTGCCGCGTCATGTCGGATCACCGCCAGCATTTCCCCCTGCTGCTCGCCAGTCAGTACTGAGTTAACCACCTCGCCCACGGCACTGTCATCGGCGATCAGGCGGGTGCCGGGTGCCGGGGCGGCATCAGTGCCGGAGAAAGCGACCCGGAACAGGCTTTTCTTTAACTGGCCGAGGAAATGCATCCGCGCAATCACTTCCTGTCCGGTGTAACAGCCTTTCTTGAAGTGAATGCCTTGCAGATGCTGAAGGTTGAGCATCTGGGGAACATAGGCTTCCCGGGTTGCCTTGGTCAGCCAGGGTACGCCGGCGCTGATCTCCGAGGCCTGCCAGGTCGGCATGGAAAGTTCGGAGGTGGGCGGCAACGAAGGCTGGGCATTCGTTTGCCAGAGTTCGAAGCGAGCGAGGTGGTTGCTGTCATCTTCGACACGAATCAGGTACCCGTTATCGGTACTTAACACCTGACCGGGGCGGGTCAGTTCGTCTGTGGCCGCGCCGGCAACCTGTCGGGCGGTCTCGATCCCCAGTAGACCGGTGATCCGGCCCGACTCAAGAACGCCAAGGGATGTGCCCCGGAACAGCATCAGATACTTGTTCAGGTGCTGAAGGGTGTCGTCGGCGGTCTCCCGCTCGAGGCTGAGCAGCAAGTCTTCGCCATCCCGGACCAGTCGCGTAATGCAGTAGGCCCTGCCCTTCGGGGTGCAGGCTGCTGCCCTGAGCGACTGTCCGGCAGTGACTTCGTCCACACTCTGGCTGAACTGGCCCTGGACAAACTTGTCGGTACCCGGCCCGCTGATTCTGGCCAGAACCCGGTCGGTCAGATGAGCCCAACCCTCGTAAGTGGGATTGGCTGGCGTTTCGGTATTGGCGTTAGTCATCGAAAACTCCGGATGGAATCGGGGGTTCACCGTGAAATAGCTGCTGGCCCTGCAAGGAGCCACATGCGCAGCCGACGGAATGCCTGTTCGGAAACATTGCCACGACATAGCCGGGATGGACTGAGCAGGATCGCGGTCATGGTGTCTGATCTGGTGACAACGGACTCTACTTTCAAGACCAGAAAGGATGCACCGAGCGAGCTGCAGCCGCAAACTCTGACGGTAACTTCCTGGCCATTGGCCAGCTGGCATCGAAGATGCCGGTCGTCAGTGGTCAGGCTGATAATGGCATTGGCTCCACGGAGCCGGCCACAACGACGGAATTCCTGCCAGCCCAGAAGCAGGGAAACCGGTAACAACACCAGTGCCAGCGTGGTGATGGACAGGCTGATTGCCAGTAGTACAGCAGACAGCGCCAGCCAGGGCAGGCTGGCGCAAATACCCGCGGCCCTGGAGGGCGACAGGTTCAGTTCAATCGGGTTGGACACGGTTCAGGATCATGTCAACGATGTGACGAAGATCCGGGTCCTCCGGCTTGCTGCGCTGCATGAACCACTCGAACATGTCCGTATCCTCGCAACTTAACAGCTTGCGGTAACGGGCCTGGTCTTCCGCTGAAAGATCCCGGTATACCTCTTCAAGGAACGGGAGCAGCAGAACGTCCAGTTCCAGCATGCCGCGGCGGCTGTGCCACCACAGGCGATGAAATTCAGTGTGATCCTGAGAAGTATTGGTTTCGGACATAACGGATTCTGCCTTTGGAAACGGAGTAAGGCCCGGTCTCAGGGAGACGGGGTGCGGTAAGTCGTCGGCACCAGCACGGTATCCTGGGCGTCATTCAGCAGGCCCGGATAATCCAGTGTGTAATGCAGGCCTCGGCTTTCCTTGCGTTGCAGTGCCGAGCAGATGATGAGGTCGGAGACTGTGACCAGGTTGCGCAGTTCGATCAGGTCATTGGAGACCCGGTAGTTACTGTAAAACTCGCCGATTTCACGGGACAGCAAATCAACCCGGTGTTTCGCCCGCTGCAGGCGTTTGGTGGTTCGGACGATGCCGACATAGTCCCACATAAAGTGCCGAAGTTCGTCCCAGTTATGGGAGATGATGACGTCTTCGTCGGAGTCCCGCACCTGGCTTTCGTCCCAGTCCGGGGCTGACGGTGGTGGTGGAATGTCAGCCTCCCTGCGGGTGATGTCCTGAGCCGCGGCCCGGCCATAGACCAGACATTCCAGCAACGAGTTGCTGGCCATGCGGTTGGCGCCGTGCAGGCCGGTGAAGGCGGCTTCGCCAACGACATAGAGTTGGTTGATGTCGGTACGCGCCCGTTCATCACTGACAATTCCGCCGCAGGTATAATGGGCAGCAGGCACCACGGGAATCGGTTCGCGGGTAATGTCGATCCCGAAGCTCAGACACTTTTCGTAAATGGTCGGGAAGTGCTGTTTGATGAAGTCGGCCGGCTTATGGCTGATATCCAGGAACAGGTGGTCTGCGCCCAGGCGCTTCATCTCATGGTCAATGGCCCTGGCAACAATGTCCCGGGGCGCGAGTTCCGCCCGTTCATCAAACCGGTCCATGAACCGACTGCCGTCCGGCAGCCGGAGCACGCCACCTTCGCCCCGAACCGCCTCGGTAATCAGGAAGGACTTGGCGTGCGGGTGGTACAGGCAGGTGGGGTGGAACTGATTGAACTCCATGTTGGCAACACGGCAACCGGCTCGCCAGGCCATGGCAATTCCATCTCCGGAAGCGCCGTCCGGATTGGTCGTGTAGCGATACGCCTTGGAGGCGCCGCCGGTGGCGATGACGGTGAACCTGGCTCGAAACAGTTCCACATGATTGTCTTCGAGATTCAGGATGTAGGCGCCGACGCAGCGGTTGCCGGGAAGCGCAAGCTTGCGGTTGGTAATCAGGTCCACAGCCACCCGGCCGGCTTTCAGGTCAATATTCGGCCTGGCCTGGGCCTGGCTCGCCAGGGTGGTGGAAACCGCGTGGCCGGTGGCATCGGCGGCGTGGATAATCCGGCGATGGCTATGGCCGCCTTCGCGGGTGAGGTGGTAGTCCTCGCCATCGTCCTGCCTGGTGAACTTCACGCCGGAGTCGATCAGCCACTTGATGCTTTCCTTGCTGTGTTCCACGGTAAAGCGGACCGCATCCTCGTGGCACAGACCGCCGCCCGCGTTGAGGGTGTCCTGTATGTGATTCTCTACGGAATCGGTATCGTCCAGAACCGCAGCGATGCCTCCCTGGGCCCAGAGGGTGGCGCCAGAGCTGATATCGGCTTTGCTGATGACGCAAACCCGCAAGTGCTCCGGAAGATTCAGCGCAACGGTAAGGCCGGCAGCGCCGCTGCCGATGATCAGAACATCGTATTCGTAGGACTGTGGCATTGAGTCGTGGTCGCGGGCCATAATGTGGACGTGTATTGAACTAAACTTTACGCTTGCTGTCTATTTGGGCTAACGGATAACCCTGTCAGCCGGGTGCGGTCTGCATCAAGGGTTAGTGAACGAACGCTGGAACAGCCCAATGACACAAGCCACTCGTATCGAGGCCAGACCACTGGCTCCCAAAACAGGACTTTCTGTTGCTTCGTCCATGACGCCTGAAAATGACTGGAAACCCGGTGAGCAGTCCGATAGCCAGACGGATCTGCAGTTGGTTCGCAAGGTCCGGAACGGAGATCGTGCGGCCTTCGATCTGCTGGTGGTGAAATACCAGTCCAGGGTCGCGTCTATTATCAGCCGTTATGTCTACGACAGCCAGGAAGTCATGGATCTGACTCAGGAAACCTTTGTCAAAGCCTTCCGCGCGATCGATCGCTTTCGCGGCGACAGCGCGTTTTACACCTGGTTGTACCGGATTGCCGTAAACACCGCCAAGAATTTCCTTGAGGCCCGCGGCAGGCGGCCTCAGGGATCGGCGGATGTCACCGATGCGGAAAACTTTGACGATGGCGGCCGACTGCGTGACCCGGCCTCGCCGGAGCGGTTGCTGCAGAGGGAGCAGTTGCAGAAAGCTCTTGCGGAAGCCATTGCCAGCCTGCCGGAGGAACTGCGGTCGGCGTTCCTGCTCAGGGAATACGATGGCCTGAGTTATGAAGATATTGCCCGGATACTGGAGTGCCCCATAGGTACCGTGCGCTCAAGAATTTTCCGGGCGCGGGACTCGGTGGATCGCCACCTTGGCCCGTTTCTTGATCAGTCAGTAACGTGAATGAGGTTGCATCCTATGGATGAGCGTCTCAGAGAAACACTGTCTTCGATGATGGATGACGAGGCCGATGAGCTATCGGTTCGTCGGTTGTTGTCACATGGCAACCAGGAGGACGTGCGCGGCCAGTGGCAGCGATGGCAGCAGATACGTGATCTGATGCACGAGCAGCACGGTCCTGCCGATGGTATTGATGTTGCCGGCGCGGTGAGGGAAGCGCTCGATGGCCATGCTCGCTCAGAACAGGCCCGGTCGCCGGTGGAGGTGCCCAGGGTGTCGGTCTGGCGCTGGCCGGTGGCCGCCATGGTGTTCATGGCGCTGATTGTGGGCTTCGGTGCCGGAGCCGGCTGGGATACCCGCACCGGAGTATCTGTTCAGGCACTGGCCGGCGGCAGTGCCGAGCCTTCAGCCTCTGCGGTAACGCTGTCGGCGGCGGTTGAGGAAGTGGCACTGCAGCGGTTGGACGAAGACCAGTTGCGCCAGATGCGTCAGTACCTGCTTGAGCATGCCCAGCACAACAGCGTGGGTGCAGGTCGTGGCTCGGTGGGTTACGCCCGCCTGGTCAGCGCCAGTGGTAACTATTGAGCCGGGAGCATGGGTTTATGAATAACCGGGTATCCAGCAGGTCGGTATTCGGAGCGGTTGTCGCTCTTGTGGCTCTGCTGTGCCTGTTGATCAATCCGGTGAGGGCCGAGTTGGCCAGCGAGACAACGAAAAGCGGTGAAGCTCCGGCGGCCATGGCCTGGCTGGAGCGGCTTGGCCCTGCACTCAACATGACTTCGTACCGCGGGGTCTTTGTTTATGCCCGGGGCGATCAGGTACATTCCATGCGCATTGCCCACCGTTACCGGAACGGGCGTGTTGAGGAACGCCTGGTGATGCAGGACGGCGGCAGTGGTGAAATCGTCCGTAAAGGCATGAACGTGGTCTGTGTATTGCCTGACAGGGGCAGGGTTCGGCTGGACGAGGTGATACCTTCGGGCCCGTTCGCAGAAGCGTTTACCAGTCAATTGATGCCGTTTGGCCGCTGGTATCTGCCTGAACTGGCGGGTGAAGACCGGGTCGCCGGCTACGATGTGGTGATCGTGGCGCTCGGGGCCCGGGATGATGATCGCTACAGCCACCGCCTCTGGCTGGAAAAAGAGACGGGACTACTGGTCAAGAGCCAGGTGCGGGATGTAAACGGTGAGGTACTGGAGCATTTTCAGTTCACCGATCTTGAGATCACTGACGATATTTCCGACGAGGAACTCGAGGTTCAGACCCGTGGTCGTGAGATTAGCCGTACCCTGGACGATGGCCGGAAACAGGAGTCATCTGTTGGCCGGATGAATGGCTGGACTCTGTCCTGGCAGCCGGAGGGCTTTGTGCCGGCGGCTGCACCACGTTCGGGCAGTGGCAAGGCCGTGGCGTTCTCCGATGGCCTGGCTGCGTTTTCCGTATTTGTTGAGCCTGTCGGGCGGCTGAAAATGCCGACAGGCGCTTCCCGTATAGGGGCAACCACCATCTACATGCGCGAAGTCATGGTCTCTGATCGCCCCTTCCTGATAGCGGTGGTTGGTGAAATTCCGCCGGGCACTGCACGAAAGGTGGCAGATGCCGTGGAAGTGGATGATGATTTCGTAGCTGAGCTCTCCGGGTCATGATCACGGAAACCGGTAAAGTCGTGGCCCTGGTGGGTGATCAGGTCTGGGTTCAGACGATAAGAACCAGTGCCTGTCAGAGTTGCTCGGCCCGCTCGGGCTGCGGGCAGCGAGCCCTGGCTGCGGTCTCCGGTGGCCGGGCGAACCAGGTACTGGTAGATAATTCCGTGGGCGCCCGGGTGGGGGATGAAGTGGTCATCGGTCTGGATGAACAGTCGCTGCTGAATGCCTCGCTGATTATTTATGGTTTGCCGTTGGTGCTGATGGTGCTTGCCAGTGTGATGGCGCACACCTGGGCCGCGGGGTCAGACCTGGGCGCCATAGCCGGAGCGGTGGCAGGCCTGGGCGTCGGGTTCTGGCTGGTGCAGCGTTGGCAGGCCGGGGCCGGTGATCGCTACCAGCCGCGGTTGTTGAGGATAAAGACAATTCCATCCTCGACATGTCCATGATCCCTACCGTTTTTTAAGTTGAAAATTCACGCCCCAGCCCCAGAATAGCTCTATAAACGCAAGTAAAATCAGGGGGTTCTACATGCCAGAAAAAAATATAGAAGCTGCCCGTATGCCTTCCCTGGCCAGGCCCGGGGCCATGCTGGGCGTTCTGCTGATGCTGGCTGCCATGGCGTCGGTATTCTGGAGCCAGGGCGTCGCAGCCAGAGGCCTGCCGGATTTCACTGAGCTGGTGGAAGATAACTCCAGTGCAGTGGTGAATATCAGTACCACGACGGATCCGGGCAGCCAGAGCTCTGGCTTCCATGGGCTCCCTTTTGATGAGCGGCAACTGGAGCAGTTGCCGCCTTTCCTTCAGGATTTCTTCCGCGGCCCGCAGTCTCCTTTTGGTGGGTCCCCTCGGCCGCAGCAGCCGCGCAGGAGCATGGGCTCCGGCTTTATTGTGTCAGCCGATGGTTATGTACTGACCAACAATCACGTGGTTGAGGGTGCCGATGAAGTGATTGTGCGCCTGAATGACCGCCGCGAGTTTTCCGCCACTATCGTGGGTACCGATCCCCGCTCGGATATGGCGGTTCTCAAAATCGAGAATGGTGAAGACCTGCCGGTGGTCAGCGTTGGACGTTCCCGGGATCTGAAAGTCGGCGAATGGGTTTTCGCGATCGGCTCGCCATTCGGGTTTGACTACACGGTGACGGCGGGCATTGTCAGTGCTCTGGGCCGCTCGCTGCCATCCGAGAACTACGTGCCGTTTATCCAGACCGACGTTGCCATTAACCCCGGTAACTCCGGTGGCCCGCTGTTCAACCTGGAAGGCGAAGTGGTGGGCATAAACTCCCAGATTTACACCCGCTCCGGCGGCTTCATGGGGGTGTCGTTCGCCATTCCGATTGACGATGCCATGAACGTATTCCGCCAGCTCCGTGACAAAGGCACCGTGGCCCGGGGTTGGTTGGGCGTGCTTATTCAGGAAGTGAATCGGGATCTGGCCGAGAGCTTCGGGCTGCGTCGTCCCCGCGGCGCGTTGATTGCCGAAGTGATGCCGGATTCACCGGCGGAGAAGGGGGGGCTTGAGGCCGGTGACATTGTGCTGGAATACAATGGCGAGGATGTTCAGTTGTCCTCTGACCTGCCGCCCATGGTTGGCCGTACACCGGTAGGTGAATCGGCGCGCCTGACCGTGTTGCGCGGTGGTGATGAAATCACCCTCGACGTGGAAATTGGCAAGTTGCCGGAAGACGGCGATGACGCTGCCCAGCCCTCAACCGGTAGCCGCGACAATAGCGCGGGCGCACCTCTTGGGTTGTCCGTTGAGCCACTGGCCCCCGAGACTGCTCGCTCCATCGGCGTGGAAGGCGGTGTTGTAGTCGCTGGGGTGGATCGTGGCCCGGCTTTTGAGGCTGGTATTCGTGCCAGGGACATCATTACCGAGATCAACCGCCAGCAGATTCGCTCGGTGGAGGACTTCCGGTCGGTGGTCCGCGACTTGCCGGAAAACCGGGCGGTTTCGGTCCGGATTGTAAGGCAGGGTCGGGCAATCTATCTGGTCATGAAGCCCTGAGTCGATAACCACATTTCAAGTAAAATTGGGCCCCCGGCGTGTCAGGACACGTTCGGGGGCTTTTGGTTTTCAAGCCTTAGTTTGTCCGTTTTGGGCGAGCACTATAAAAGCCATTCGATGCTTTGTGCCCGCCAAGTCGACCCGGAATTTCTGTCATTAACGATTAAGCCGCTTTTAAACAAAAGCGAACATTCGGATGGCCTCAGAGATCCCCGGCTCTTTCTGCCTTGGTTGGGCGCTTGGTCATTTCTCAAGAACCCGGCAAACGATCAAATGGACTAACTGTTCCAGCTCTTCGATCGCCAATAATGTGGGTGTAGATTTCAGTCGTCCGAATATCGCTGTGGCCGAGGATTTCCTGGACCGTTCGGATATCACTTCCCGATCTCAGTAGCTCGGTGGCAAAAGCGTGGCGAAAAGTATGCGCCGAGGAGTCTTCGACATCTTGTAGTGCAGGTTTTCGATCTCCCTTTTCAGCACATTCTTGTAAAGGAAAATTATGGCGCAGAGTGCCTGGTTTTGGGTGGCGGGGCTGACCCCTCGATTTACGGCGAGATGATTCAGGAAACGCTCAATTTCGCGATTACCCATCACCTCAGGGTGCTTCTTGTCATTGAACTGTAGTGGTCAAGTGTTTTAG